>CALXQF010000077.1 GCA_944390505.1 uncultured Clostridia bacterium
TTGGAGGTGGCGCCGCCCACCATTAACGTTTACAATTAAAGTATAGTGCTATTTATAACATTGCAGTTTACAGTATGACCTTACCAATTATATTAAATTTAGTTTATATTATCGTTAATATTTTAACAGGCTATACTATTCAATATTTCTCTATTATGTATATGGCAATTACTTGTATCTATATTATCACTTCTATTTTAATGATTAAATCTGATGTGATTAAAAAACAAATAGAACTCTCTAAAATTATAGAAGAGCAAGAAAAAATTAAACAAGAAATGGCAAGAAAAGAGCAAGAACAAAAAGAAGAAGAGGAAAGAGAAAGAATTCGTAAAGAGGACGAAAAAAAGAGAAAAGAAGAAAAGAAAAAAGAGCAAAAGAAAGAGCAGAAAAAATCTGGAGAAACAGGAAAACAAGATAATGGACCAGAACCACAAGCTAATATTAAACCAAGTGAATAAAAGCAATCTTGTCAGTCCCCATCTTAAGACTTAAATAAAAATGAATATATGTCAGTGCCTATAAATATAAAGTATGTGTATAATTTAATAAAAAATGTGTTAAAATAAAGCAAGGAGAGAAATGAACATGAATGAAGAAAATAATAGAAATATCTCACATAACAACATACAGGATAATGAAGTAGGGTTCAATCATACTCAAAATGATGGAAATTCTAATCATAAAAAAAATGATCAAGAAAAAAAGAAAAAGCAACTTTACTATATGATTGGTATTGTTGTATTACTTTGTATTGCCATTGGAATTACAATTTGGCTAGTTACTTCTAACCAAAATAAAGAAGATGATACAATGCCATATACAGAATTAATTAAGCAAATTGATGATGGTATTATAGAAAAAGTAGAAATGACAGTTGGCAGTACTTCTGTAAAAGTAAAATTAAAAAATGTAGAAGAAGAAAAAAGTGCTATTGTACCAAATACACAAGCTTTTATAGAATTGATTCAACAAGAAACACTAGAAGGAAATACAATTGAGTTAAACCAAAAAGAGCAAAACGTATTTTTAACCATTTTTAGTTATCTATTTTCATTATTACCTACTATCTTGTTAATTATTTTATTTGTTTTATTATTTAAAATGCAAGGACTTGGAGACAAGGGAAAAGTTTATGATGCAGAAACAATTAAGTCCAAAACAAAGTTTGGTGATGTTGCTGGGCTAGATGAAGAAAAAAGCGAAATGTTAGAGATTGTAGACTTTTTAAAAGATCCAAAGAAATTTAATGAAATGGGAGCAAAAATCCCAAGAGGAGTCCTTCTTTGTGGACAACCAGGAACAGGTAAAACTTTAATTGCAAAAGCAATTGCAGGAGAAGCAAATGTACCATTTATTTCTATGAGTGGTTCAGAATTTATTGAAATGTTTGCAGGTCTTGGAGCATCAAGAGTAAGAAAATTATTTGAAAAAGCAAAGAAAATTGCACCATGTATTGTATTTATTGATGAGATTGATGCGATTGGTTCAAGAAGAACTAGTGGAAGTGGAGCAGAAACAGAAAATAATCAAACATTAAATCAATTATTAGTAGAAATGGATGGTTTTGATACAGAAGAAACCATTATTGTGCTAGCTGCTACAAATAGACCAGAAATGCTAGATAAAGCGTTATTAAGACCAGGTAGATTTGACAGACAAATTACCATCGCCCTTCCAGATATGAGAGGAAGAGAAGAAATCTTAAAAATTCATGCAAAAGGCAAAAAGTTTGAAGATAATGTGGACTTAAAAGATATTGCAGGTGATACAGCAGGATTTACAGGAGCAGAATTGGCAAATATTTTAAATGAAGCAGCAATCATCGCAACAATCAAAAAACATGAAGCAATTAATCATGATGATATTGAAGATGCTGTAAAGAAAGTAACAGTAGGTTTAGAAAGACAAAGTAGAGTGATATCAGAAAAAGATAAAAAATTAACTGCATTCCATGAAGCAGGACATGCTATTGTTAGTAGCCAATTAGAAACACAAAAAGATATTAAAGAAGTTTCTATTATTCCTCGTGGTATTGCAGGTGGTTACACCATGTATAAAACAAATGAAGATAAGTATTATATCTCTAAAACAGAAATGGAAGAAAAATTAATTGCACTATTAGGCGGAAGAGCAGCAGAAAAAGTAGCTTTAAATGATATTTCAACAGGTGCAAGTAATGACATAGAAGTAGCAACCCAAATTGCCAAAGACATGATTACCAAATACGGTATGAGTGATAATTTGGGACCAATTTCTATTAATACAGAAAAAGATCCATATGAATTACAACTACTAGGAGAAAAATTTGGAGATGCGATTGGTGCAGAAGTAAAAATCTTGCTAGATAGTAGTTATGTAAAAGCACAAGCAATATTAACCAATAACATGGATAAATTAAACACTGTAGCAAAAGCTTTAATGGAAAAAGAAGTAATTTCTGCAGAGGAATTTGAGGAATTGATTAAAGATTAAATTAATAAAAATGAAAATAAATACACAAATAAAGTAATTTTCATGCACCTTGCTGGTCGCAGCCTTCATATATAAAGAACTATTATGTAGGCTGCTCCAATCGCACTCAGCCTTAACGGCTTCGTTTGGCCGCTGCGCGGTGCTATAAAATTACTTTATTTGTGTATTTTATATTTGAAATATATAATTTATGATTTTAAAATAATTTGCTTATTCTTTAAATAATTTAAAATTCCGCTGTCTGTTTGAAAAGCAAATGTAAGAGAATAACTACAAAGTTGCTGCGTTTTATAACCTAACTTCTTGTTAATTTCATTATTACCATATTTACCGTCACCAACAACAGAGTGACCAATATGAGCTAAATGAGCACGAATTTGATGAGTTTTACCAGTATGTAGAGTAACATCTAATATACTGGTATTTTGCTTTTTATTAATAGAAATGACTTGATAAGAAGTCACAATTTTTTCATATCCTTTTTTAGGAACATCTGAAATGTATACCAAAGATTTTTTAGCGTCTTTAAATAAATAAGCAACCAAGGTAGCCCTAGTTTTAGCAGGGATACCAATCACAGCAGCTCTGTAATGTTTTTCTATTTCATGATGTTTAAACTTTTCTAGTAAAATAGATAAAGCCTCCTCATTTTTTGCAAATAAAACAAGTCCTGTAGTATTTCTATCTAAACGATGGCAAGGTGAAAAGTTTAAAATAGTGCTTAAGCTATTTTCACCAGTTACTTCTATTCCGGCAGGTTTGTTTAAAATCACAATATTGTTATCTTCATAAACAATATCAATTAATTTAGAATAATGAGATGCTAATTGTTCATCAGATAAATAGATACTTATTTTATCTCCAGCAGAGAGTGTAACATTCTCTGCTATTTTTATACCATTTACACGAATATCTTTTTTACGAAGTGTTTTGTAAAATAAATTGGGAGAAAGACCGGGGAAAGTATCTAGTAAAAAGTTATTCAATTTTTTTCCATCATATTTTTGATTGACAATAATTTCTTTCATATTGATAGTATACAACAGATTTGATAAGGTGTCAAAGATGAGTAACCAAAATAATACAAGAAGCATAAAATAAAAGAGAAATAGAAATATGAGAAAATTACAAAACAAATCAATTAAAAATAAAAAAATATAATAATATATATCAGACTAAAAAAGAGAGGACTTGATTATAAAATGGCTGATTTTATTTTAAATGGAGTCTTATGGGTACTTGCCTTATATGGACTATTTGAAATTATTAAAACAATTATTTATACTTATACATATACCAATTTAAAAGCAGATGGAATTTATGTTATTATTGCAGCTAAAAACCAAGAACGAAAAATAGAAGGATTTTTACGATCTTTTCTATTTAGGTTATTATATGGAAAAGAAGAAAATATTAAAGATGTGATTGTAGTTGATTTAAATTCAACAGATGAAACCAAAAAAATTTTAGAAAAATTATCTAATGATTATGATGAGATAAAAATGTCTAACTGGAGAGATTGTAAAAATTTAATTGATAATATAGATGGTATTAAAGAAAATCGGAGGAAATTGATTTTATATAATTAGCTAAACTCGAACTAATTTGATTTGTTATTCCAAAATTGTAACTATAAATTGCTCGACAAAACATGATAAAAATAGTATAATAGTAGTGTAAAATCTTACAATAAAAGAAATGGAGAATAAAATGGAAAATAAAAAAATACCAGAATTATTAGCACCAGCAGGTTCTTTTGAAAAAGCAAAAACAGCATTTTTATATGGAGCAGATGCCGTATATTGTGGTACTGGTTCACTTTCTTTAAGGAGTAGAGCAGAAGTAAATGATGATGACCTAGCAAAAACAATTCAATATGCACATAGTATTGGAAAAAAAGTATATGCTGCAATCAATATCTATGCATGGGATAGTTATTATGAAGAAATCAAAGAGCAAGCACAAATGTTAAATGATCTAAAAGTAGATGCTATTATTGCTTCAGATGGTGGAGTAATGGAAATTTTGAAACAATATGCACCAGATGTAGATATTCATGTAAGCACACAAGCAAACACAGTAAGCTATCATTCTGCTAACTTCTGGTACAAAAATGGAGCAACAAGAGTTATTTTAGGAAGAGAGCTTAACAAAGAACAAATCAAAGAAATTATGACACATAAAGAGCCTAAATTAGAAGTAGAAATGTTTGTACATGGAGCTATTTGTTTTGGTTATTCAGGTAGATGCTTTTTAAGTGATTTCTTAGCAAGTAGGAGTGCTAATTTGGGAGATTGTGCCCAAAGTTGTAGATGGGCATATAATGTTTATGTAGAAGAACACAACAAACCAGGAAATTTAATGCCAGTAGAACATGACGAAAAAGGAACTTATATATTTTCTTCAAAAGATTTGTGCTTAATCAAAGAAATTCCAGAAATTGTGGAAATGGGAATAGATAGTTTAAAAATAGAGGGAAGATTAAAAACAGAATATTATTTAGCATCTGTTGTGAATGCTTATCGTAATGCAATTGATGATTATATGAAAAATCCTTCTACCTATGACTATACCAAATATTTAACAGAATTGGAAAAAACAAAAACAAGAGGATTAACTACCTTTTATTTTAATGATAGAAATAACAAAGATTTCCAAGAATATGATGGCAAACAATATAATCCAAACTATGAATTTGGAGGAAAAGTATTGCAGTATGATGAAAAATATTCTTTAATTGAAATTCGTAATAAGCTAACAGTAGGAGACACAATGGAAGTTCTCATACCAGGACAAATAGAAACCAGAAGTTTTACTATAGAAAACTTGTGGGATTCTGAAACAAAACAAGAAATTGAAACAGTAAATCCAGGAAAAGCAGGACAAACAGTTTTGATGAAACTACCAACTAAAGTAGAAGAAGGTTGGATTTTGAGAAGAAGAAAATAATCAATTTTAGAGTGTTAACAAGGTTTAGAAATTTTGTTAACACTCTTTTACTAATAAAATTTAAGGAAAAATGAAAGTGTAAAGTTTAGACATTATAAATAGAAAGTTATCATGTATGAGAATCTAACTTCTCAAATTTTAGACCAATGATAAATCCAATTACAAGTAAAACAATGGAGAATAAAGCTTCTAAAGTAAAGCTAAAACCTGGATAAAGTACAAATATGGATCCAAGCACAAAACCAATAATAGCATAAAAAGTTTGTGAATAGTAGTGAGCAAATAGAAATTGAATGAGTTTTAAAAATAAAAAACCACCAATGACTACTCCTATTCCCATAGGGATTAAGATAGAAAATTGAATATTAGCAACTGCATTTAAATAAAGAGTATATACCCCAAGAGTCATTAAAATAACACTACTACTTACTCCGTGGAACGACAATTCCAAATGACATGAAAAATCCTGATATAATGAGATAGAAAAAAGATGGTTCAGATAAGTTGATAGAAATCATTTGAAGCAATATTTTTTCTAATCTAATGCTCAATATGCCAAACAAAAAAGCAGCAATTAGATAAAGTAAATAGTGTAATCGAAAACCTTTTTGAGAATTAGCCTGTTTGCATAAAATAGGAATACAGCCAAGAATAAGTCCAATAAAACAAAATTTAGTAGGCATAGGATAAGTATTAAATAAAAAACTTAATAGTTTTCCTACTAAAACAATTCCTACTATACCACCAAGAACGAGAGGAAGTAAAAATAGAAAATTTTTTTTGAAATCTTTAAAAATATTCAAAATACTGTCAATTAGCTTTTCGTAGATGCCGAAAATGACACATAATACTCCACTACTAATACCTGGTAGAATAGCTCCACTACCTATTAGAATTCCTTTGCAAAAAGAAGAAAGAAATTTCATTATACTCATCCTTTCAAAAATTTTGTTATAATATATTTACGTCATATAAGACGATTGTAATATAAATACAATAGAGATGTAATATAACAATATTCATAAAAAATGAAAAAATTCATAAAAAGGATTGACAAATGAAAACGAAAAGTTTATAATAATATCTGTTCACAGCAATGCAGGTGTAGTTCAATGGTAGAATTCCA
>CALXQF010000078.1 GCA_944390505.1 uncultured Clostridia bacterium
CATAGGTTGTAATAAACCTTTCTTCGTCTATATAACGGCGAATTGTTATCTCGGTTGTTCTTAAAATCTCTGCTACTTCTTTTACTGTATAGAATTTTTTATCTTCAAACATAATGCAATAAAACCTACCTTTCTATGGTTTGTTAAATTAAATATTGTGTGACTTTACGTCGCTCTTTTAGGTGTCACACAAACCCAACATTTTTCACAATTTAATATGACTTGACAATGATTTCTTATTAATCTAGTCTATGTCTTTTAATCTTTCTTTTCTTCTTTCTCATTTTTTGTGTTAGGTACTGTATTAGTGTTATTGTTATTGAGATTGGTAGAATGGGTGGCCGTTTAATCGAGTGCGTCGCTCTTTCCGATGTAATTGTAAAAATGTATGCCACGGTGTAAACACGTGCTGTTAGTTAATATGTAAATTATATAAAAAATGCAATAATCTTCAAAAAATCAATGCAATTTATATAACTTAATCTATAATTATATATAATTAACATAGCAAAAAATGATTAAAAACGATTTTTTTCGCAAAAAAGTGCAAAAAAATATATGGGAAATACCATATTTATGCAAGCATAAGGTTTACATCATAAGTAATGTCAATAGTTCCATGTTTTCGTCTTTCAATGAATTCTTTTTGTGTTCTTTTAAAATTAAAGTTGTTACCGTTTGCTACCAAGTATGTGAATACTTGGTGCTTTTGCCTTTAATTTTACACCAAATCTAGAGCCTTGTTTTACCATTTCCGGTTCTTCTAAAATTAGTTCATCAATAGAAGGAGTTACAATACCATAACCTTTGGCTTTTACTTCCTCTAAAGCATAAGCAATTTTATCATATTGTTTTTTTGTTTGAGCAAATTCAGTCATGGTACTAAATAATGCACCCTCATTATCAATTTCTACCCCAGAAATTTCAGTTAAAACCTGATAAAATAATTGGTCAATTAATTGAATAGAAACATGAACACTACCTTCACCAAGCCTTATTTCGTTTAATGTGGTTTTCGTAATTACTTTTGTATTTTGCAATTGATTAATACCATTATCAATTTGTTTTAAAATACGGATATCAGTAAATGCAGTTTGAATCTCTGTATACAACTCTGTTTTAAGCCAGTGATCATCAGAAAGTCCATCCACCCATCTAGGAAAATCAATATGAATAGTTTCAATTGGAAATTCATACAATATTTTGCTGAAAATTTGGTCAATATCTTCTAAATCCAAACGAGAACAGTCAGTAGGAAGTACTGCAACACCATATTTATCCTCTAATTTTTGGGCTAAACTTTTTGTATAATCAGAAAATGGATCATCACTATTTAAAACAATGACAAATGGTTTATTTAGTTCCTTTAGTTCTTTTACAACTCTTTCTTCTGCAGAAATATAATCCTCTCTTGGAATATCAGTAATACTGCCATCTGTTGTTACTAAAATTCCAATCGTAGAATGTTCTGCAATTACCTTACGAGTACCAATTTCAGCAGCTTCTTCAAAAGGTATTTCTTCTTCATACCAAGGAGTTTTTACCATACGAGGCATATCATCTTCTAAATAACCAATTGCATTATTCACTAAATAACCAACACAGTCTACCAATCTTGTTTTAAATTTTAGGTTATCACCAATTGTAATTTCAATTGCTTCATTAGGAACAAATTTTGGCTCTGTAGTCATAATTGTTCTTCCACCTGCACTTTGTGGAAGTTCATCTCTTGCTCTTTCTTTTTTGTACTCATTATCAATATTTGGAATCACAAGTAAATCCATAAAGTTTTTAATAAAAGTAGATTTACCGAGTACGAACTGGACCAACAACACCTACATAAATATCACCATCAGTGCGTTCTGCTATATCTTGATATAATTTTAAATTCTCTTCCATGAATTTATTAACCCCCTCTAAGAAATGTTTGTACTAAACTTTATTTAATGTATATTAGGGAATAACAAAGTTATGACAAAAATTTTGAAAAAATTTCAAATCTCCATTTTGTATAAAATTTTATCAAATGAAAATCAAAATACAATTCTGCAAAATGATAGAAAATCTTAAAAGGACAGAAATCACAGAAAGTAAAAATTATAATTTACAAAAGCAAAAAACTAATATATAATACAAAAAAGCAAAATAGTAAAAACAGTAACTAAAAAATATTAATATATTTGAATTTTGTTAGGAAGATGATGTTGAAAAACATCCAAAAGATTTAGTTATATAGATTTATGGTTTAATGGAAAGAAAGGAAGATAAAAAATGGCAACAATTATAAATGGAAAAGAATTAGCAAAAAAAATAAGACAAGATCTAAAAGTAGAAGTAGAAGGATTAAAACAAAAAAGAATTACTCCAAAGTTAGCAGTTATTATGGTAGGAAATGATAGCGCATCAGCAGTATATGTAAGAAATAAAAGCAAAGCATGTAATGAGATTGGAATTGCATTTGAAGAATTTTTACTAGAAGAAAATACAACAAGAGAGCAACTATTAGGATTAATTGAAGAGTTAAATCAAAGAGAAGATGTTCATGGAATTTTACTACAAAGCCCTATTCCAAAACATCTAGATATTAGGGAAGCATTTAATGCAATTGATGATAAAAAAGATGTGGATGGATTTCATCCAATTAATGTAGGAAAATTGGCAATAGGAGAGGATTGCTTTATTTCTTGTACACCAGCAGGTGTTATGAAAATGTTAGAAGAATATAAGATTGAAATACAGGGGAAAAATGCAGTAGTTATTGGAAGAAGTAATATTGTAGGAAAGCCACTAGCTCAATGCTTATTAAACAAAAATGCAACTGTTACTATTTGCCATTCTAAAACAAAAAATATTACTGAAATAGCAAAACAAGCTGATATTTTAGTAGCAGCATTGGGAAAACCAAAATTTGTAACAGCAGACATGGTAAAAGATGGGGCAGTTGTGATTGATGTAGGAATTAATAGAAATGAAAATGGCAAATTAGTAGGAGATGTAGATTTTGAAAATGTAGAGCCAAAAGCATCCTATATTACACCTGTACCAGGAGGCGTAGGACCGATGACAATTGCAATGCTAATGATAAATGTAGTAAAGGCTGTAAAAAAGTATTGATTTATCAGTATATCTAGTATATAATTTTAACCAAATGATATGAGAAAAGTTTTATTAGCAGAAAATTTTTATTTAGGAAGAGAGAAGGAACAATTATGAAAGCAATCGAAATTAGAAATAAATATTTAAACTTTTTTAAGGCACATGGACATCATGTGATTCCAAGTGCACCATTAATCCCAGAAAATGATCCATCGGTACTATTTACAACAGCTGGTATGCAACCATTAGTACCTTATTTATTAGGAGAAAAACACCCAGAAGGAACAAGACTAACGGATTACCAAAAATGTTTAAGAACAAACGATATAGACGAAGTAGGGGATAACCGTCACCTTACCTTTTTCGAGATGCTTGGTAACTGGTCGCTAGGAGATTATTTTAAAGAAGAAGCTATTAGTATGAGTTATGAATTTTTAACAAAAGAATTAGGAATTGACCCAAGCAAGTTGTCAGTAACTTGTTTTGCAGGAGATGAAGATGCACCAAGAGATGATGTGGCAGCAAATGCATGGCAAAAAGCAGGAATTTCAAAAGAAAGAATCTATTTTTATGGGAAAGGAGATAACTGGTGGATTGCTGGAGATGAAGGCCCATGTGGTCCAGATACAGAGATGTTTTTAGATACAGGAAAACCAGCATGTGGACCAGATTGTCAACCATCTTGCAATTGTGGTAAATATGTAGAAATTTGGAATAATGTTTTTATGGAATACTATAAAACAAAAGATGGTAATATTTCAAAGCTAAAACAACAAAATGTAGATACTGGTCTTGGATTAGAAAGAATGACAATGCTATTACAAGGCAAAGAAACTCCTTTTGACACAGAATTATTTGCACCAGTCATGGAAAAATTAAAACAATTAGCAAAAGTAGAACATATTGAAAGCAGAAGAATTGTAGCAGAACATTTACGTGCAAGTATGATGGTAATTGCAGATGGGGGAAGACCAAGTAATATTGATAGAGGTTATGTACTAAGAAGATTAATTAGAAGAATGACAAGACATTTAAACAAATTACAAATTGATTTAAATGAACTAGAAGGACTAATTGATTTATATGTAGATACATTAAAAGGAATGTATCAAGAGTTAGAAGAAAAAAGAAATATCATCAAAGAAGTAATAGTTGCAGAAAAAGATAAATTTGTTAAAACTTTATCACATGGAGAAAAAGAATTTGACAAAGTTGTTGCAAAAGCAAAGCTAGAGAATAAAAATGTAATTGATGGATATACTATTTTCAAATTATATGAAACTTATGGATTTCCACCAGAAATCACATCAGACTTAGCAAAAGAACAAGGTTTTAAAATTGACTTATCTGAATTCGACAAATTGTTTAAAGAACATCAAGAAAAATCAAGACTAGGTAGTGAACAAAAATTTAAAGGTGGATTAGCCGAACAAAATGAACAAACTACGAAATACCATACAGCAACTCACCTACTCCATAAAGCACTTCAAATTGTATTAGGAGAACATGCAAAACAAAATGGTTCTAATATTACTACAGAAAGATTAAGATTTGATTTTACTCATCCAGAAAAAATGACACCAGAACAAATTAAACAAGTGGAAGATATTGTGAATGAGCAAATTAAACGTGATTTACCAGTGACTTGTGAAGAAATGACACTAGAAGAGGCAAAAGCATCTGGTGCAATGGGATTATTTGAAAATAAATATGGTGATAAAGTAAAGGTATATACAATAGGAGATTTTAGCAAAGAAATTTGTGGAGGACCTCATGTGACACACACAGGAGAACTAGGACACTTTAAAATAAAAAAAGAAGAATCAAGCTCAGCAGGAGTAAGAAGAATTAAGGCAATTTTAGAGTAATGTGTCAGTTTGGGATGTACATCTGTAATGAAAAAAATTGAAAATAGGGAGGTTATTAAATGGAAGATTGCACATTTTGCAAAATAATAAAAGGAGAAATTCCTTCTGAAAAGGTATATGAAGATGAAGAAATCTTAGCCTTTAAAGATATTCATCCAGCAGCTCCAATACACATTTTAGTGATTCCTAAAAAACATATTGCTACCTTAATGGATGTTACACCAGAAGATAGTAACATAATGGCTAAAATATTAGAAAGCATACAAAAAATAGTGAAAAAATTGGGGATTGAAGAAAATGGATTCCGTTTAATTGCTAATTGTGGACCTGCTTCTGGACAAGAAGTGATGCACATTCACTTTCATTTATTAGCTGGTAGAAAAATGGGACCAAAAATTATTTCCTAATGTATGGATTATCTTGCCGAAATATGTTATAATAGTAATAGTGAGATAAAATGAAATTAGGAGGGAATACAAATGTTGAATAGTAAATATAGCAAAGTATTAACAATTATTCTAATTATTGCTATTATTGCCATTATAGGTTTACTTATCTTTTTAGGCATAGATTGGTATAGAGCAACAGTAACTCAGGCAGATGCAGATGATTTTATGAATCAATTTGATGATTACGTAAATAACATAGGCTCTACTACAAACACAGAGGAAAATAACATAGAATTAATAGAACCTGATATTGATATCAATAATACAGTACAAAATACACAAACTGGTGGAAGCAGCGACGAAACAGGACTAACTTACAAAGGATATAAAGTAATAGGAAAAATAGAAATTCCAGCAACCGATGTAGAATATCCAATATTAGAAGAAGCAACTCCAGGAGCAATTCAAGTAGCAATTGGTAAATTGTATGGGGTTGGTGTCAATGAAGTAGGAAATGTGGTACTAGTAGGACATAACTTTAGGAATGGTACATTCTTTTCTAACAATAAAAACCTAGAATTAGGCGATAAAATTTATATTACAGACTTGCAAGGAAATAGAGTAACATATACAATTTCTAATAAGTATACTACAACTACTGGAAATTTTGACTATGCAGGAAGAGACACCAATGGAAAAAGAGAAATTTCATTATCTACTTGTACAGATGATACCAAAAACAGATTAATTATATGGGCAGTAGAAGACTAATCGTGAGAGTAGGAATTGTTCAATGATAGTCAATAGAGAAAAAATGAATGAACTATAAGTAACTATAAAGGTTAGCTTACAAAAAAATGATAGAAAAAGCAAATTATAGTTGACAAATAACCCAAAAATGTTGTAAAATTATAAATGCATGTAATTGCAATAGGTGGTGGATGTAGCGTAGTTGGTTAACGCGCCAGTTTGTGGCACTGGAGACCGTGGGTTCGAGTCCCATCTTCCACCC
>CALXQF010000079.1 GCA_944390505.1 uncultured Clostridia bacterium
TATTGTGTATTGTGTAGTAATTTGATTCAAAAACTCTTTTACTGTTGTATTTGGATTAATTCCTGTAATTTCATCTCCAATTATATTTAGCTTTTCATTAAATTCAATTGTTCCTTCTGGTAATTCTGGTATTACCTTGATTGCAATTTGTTTTTCAAAACTACCTTCTTGTGTAACTACCTTTACAAATGTACTTCCTGCTTGATTAGCAGTTATTTTTCCGTTAGAGTCAACACTTGCAATTGTGTTATTATTTGAAGAATAGTCTACGCTTTGGTTGTTAGCATCTTCTGGCAAAATAATTGGTATCACTTGATATTCTTCCCCTACTTGCAGTGTAAGTTCTTCTTTTTTCAATTGCAGTCCTGTTACTTTACTATATACACTTACTTGAATACTTCCTGTTACACCATTTTTTGCTTTAGCAGTAATTGTTGCTGTTCCTGAACTAACTCCTAGTAATTTTCCTGTGCTGTCTACACTAACTACTTGGGAATTGCTAGATGTATAAGCTAATTTCTGGGTATTTGCTTCTTTTGGTAAAATTTCTACTTGGAGCGAAACACTTTCATTTTTTTGAATGGTTGTGTTATCTAATGATAAATTAATTTGCTCTACTTGTGGTTCTGTGACAATTGCTAAATAATTTTGGAAAACATATCCCACAATTCCATTTTCTAGTTTTACTCTGTCCCACAATTCTCCTGTTTGTTTTCCTTTAGCAATTCTTGTAATCACATCATCTTTGGTAACTGATGTAATAATTTCATAAGAAGTTCCGAGGACCGCTTCTTACATTTAAAGTTGTAGTTACATCTGCATATACTTTGGTATTGTCTGTAGTATAATCACTACTAGAAATAGCTGGACTTGTGCAAGGAAGTTCTGGCATATTGTTATACACTGGTATGACAAAAGAAATGCTAGAATCTAACATATTACTATTAGAATATCCATTATAGATTAATTTTGATTCACTATATGGGGCTAGTACATTTGTCATATATTGATGCCAAAACAATTCTCCTCCGTTTTTGTCGCTTACATGAAACTTTTGAAGATAAATGGTATCTTGCCCTAGATTAATATAACTAGAACCTATAAAAATTCCGCCACCAGTAATGGCTCTTTCTTTGGTATTCCATGGAATTAAATATTTATTTTTTGTAGCAGTACTTGCTCCTTTTCCATCTTTGGCATATTGCAAACCATTTTTAATGGCTCCCATTGGTTCAGAAGAACTAGTTGCGCCAATATTGTAAAAATTATATAATCCCTCATATCCAGCAACTGTACCACTAATAGAAGAATGAGATAAAAATGGTCCTACCTCTTGTTTAATGCGGGATGCTAAATGAAACCCACTTACTTGCGAAGTTTTGGCCGCTTTTAAAATTAAATCTGAATATTTTTCTGTCATTACTATATTACTTCCACTTGCCGTTTTATATTCTACAATTCTGTTATAAAACTCTGTACCATATAGAATTTTTTCAATATTAGAAGTAGAATTAGTAGAAGAATTATAGGAAAGTTCCTCAAATTGAAATATTCTTACATCATTTAAAAAATTTCTAGAATCCATTGCAAACTCCACTGCTGCTCTTGAACAATCTACCCAGCCCGCATCTATTTCAACATTGTACTCACCTGGTTTTGTATTTTTCCAATTATCTGAATAGGATTTTGGCACCAAATTTTTTCCATAAATATTTTCTTGGTCAATCACATATTTCCAATCTAAATTAGTATATAGAGCTTTAAACTCCCAATTGGGATATTTTTTCTTTAATTCATCTATATATGGCTTGTAACTTGCTGGAAAATCACTAGATAACTTCATTCCTTCTTCTGCTGTATCTTTTGAAAACACAGCAAATAGTAGAAGAAATATGGCTACTAAAATAATGATTGTCAGTAAAATGATTTTACTTTTTTTCATTTCTACTACTTTTCTCCTTTCCATAGTTCCAACTAAATAATACCATTTGTATTTATGGTAATTGATGGATTATCCGCCCTCGCTTTAATAATAATTCTTTTACTTGAATAATCACTGCAGGTAATTAAAGTAAGTTCCATATTTCCATTAGTGTCTTGCGAAAGTGGCTGAGTTTGTTTTGGATCTGCTTTATATTTGTCATATATTGTATAATGTACGGATCCATTGTAATCATCTGTTAATACCATTTCATCTCCTATTTCTAATTCTCCTAATTTGCTAAACATATTTTTCGTAATGTAATTGTGTCCTGCAATGCAATAATTTCCTACCTCATTTGGTTCAGCTCCATAGTATTTGGATACACATACTTCCATTCCTGCTTTGCTATATTCTTTTAACACATAAGTATCTATATCTAATTTATCAATCTCTAGTTTTGCATCTACTGCATATCCTTTATATTCTTTATCCACTAATTTTAAGTCTATCTTTTCTTGCTTTTTTTGTTTTGTTTGTTCTGTTTCTATATTTGTTTCATCTTTTGATATTTTCTCTAATTGCTCTTCTGTTTCACTAGCCGAATAATCCTTTATTTGCCATTCTTGATAAATTTGGATTCCTGCATAAATCACAATTCCAAAGATTAATAATAATAAAGTTTTACTTAAAAATTTTTTCATAATTTTCATTTCCTTATTTCTTAAAACTCATGTATCTTTCAAGTTCTTAATAATTATTTTATTTCTATATTTAATTCATTTTTGCCTTAAGTATTAATTTAAGAAATGGCTTTGAACTTATATAAGCCAACACCCAAAAAGTATTATTATTCTACCAATTAATTTAAGTAAATAATTTTATGTAATGAGAACTGTCCTATTTTAGAACAGTCCTGTTATTTTAGTCTTTTTTTCTAATGACAAAGAAATATGCAATTACTAAAATACCAATTGACAAGAAAATAATGGCATATTGTGTATTACCTGTTTTAGGTAATGTTTCTGGCATTTCTTCTGTATTATTCTCTGGAGTTGTTGTTTCACCAGAAGGTGTAGTTGGTTCTTCTTCCTCTGGAGGAACTATTGGTTCTTCATCAGTTACTGGTGTTTCACTAACTGTGAAAGAAAAATCTTTTTGTACTACTACTGCGTCAGAGTCATCTCTATCAACGATTTTGATGTTAATAGTGTAATCTCCCACTTCACTAAATTCACCTCTTAAAGCTAATTCTTGTCTTACATCTTTTCCACCAAGTGCATATCCATCAGGTTCTCCCCAGCCATTTTGAATTAAGTCTAATTCTACGTCTTGTTCATTGGTTGTTAATAATTGAACTGTTGCAACATCAGATGGTTTTGCAGTTACTTCAGCTGTCATTCTTAAATGGTCATAGTTTTTTCCCATGCTAGATTCTGTAATTAATGTCATATCTTTTTGTACATTTGGCTTTATAGTTCCGTCATATTCTAAACTTAAAGTATAGTCCACATAATTTGGTTCTACTAATACATCTTTTTCAATTGGAACTAGAATATCATCATAAGTAACTGATGCATCTCCATTTGCCATTCCTTCTAGTGTAACGGCAAAGTCTGTTGGATTAGAAGTAATAATAGAATCTTTTGCTTTAAAAGTAATTGTTGCATTATCTCTTGTATTGCTTCCTCCTGACGAATC
This sequence comes from uncultured Clostridia bacterium, assembly GCA_944390505.1. GTDB lineage: Bacteria > Bacillota > Clostridia > TANB77 > CAG-508 > CAG-273. The sequence continues at coordinate 3,623 of CALXQF010000079.1, forward strand.
ATAAAATACAAGTTTTACTTTTGAATCTTGATCATTTGGAGTTCCTCCATCTGCAGAAACATAATCAAAAATGGCATTATCGTAGTCAACACTGATTGTATAAGCACCTAAATCTGTTCCAAAATTAACTGTAAGAGTTACTTCTTCACCAGGTGCAATTTTGTCTTTGCTGACTTGTACGTCTACACTTCCTAATGGTGTAGATGCCTTAACATTGCTAGCAGTAAAAAAGATAACTGACATAAGTAATACAAATGCTGTTAAAACATACAATACTTTTTTCATTTTGATTCCTTTCTCCATTAAATTTAAATTTTTGATCAAAAAAACAGTTTAATGGAACTATTTTTTCATTATTATTATGTGGATTTTTTTATTTTTTATTTTTCCAATTTTTAAAATAATTTTTGTGCAGAGAATTTCCTTAGTTTACTAAAATCAGAATTATTGTATTTACAAGAATTTGAATCAATAGAACATTTTAAGAAAGAATTAATTGAATAATTAAGGGCAAATTAAAAGGAATGAGTCCTGTAAATTACAGAATTCATTCCCAAAGAGTAGACTAATATAAACTTAATCAAAAAGTGTCTAACTTTTTGGGTTCAGTTCATTTTAATCCAAATCTCTTTTTTTATTTTTTTTATTTTTATATTTACTTTGAAATATATTTTTGATTTCTGCTTGTTGGCTTATCTGGTATTGTCATTTGCAATTTTCCACTTTCAATTAATGGTTTTATATAATTTCTTTTTAAACTTTTACTACTTTTATATTCAAGTAGAAGCATTATTTCTACCATACTTTTAGGTTCTCTACAAATTTGCAATATTTTATTAAATTTATCTTCCTTTTTATCTTTGGTCTTTTTATCTTGGGTCTTTTTATCTTGGATCTTTTTGTCTTGGGTCTTTTTGTCTTGGGTCTTTTTGTCTTGGGTCTTTTTGTCTTGGGTCTTTTTATTATCTTCTAATTCTATTGGATATAATTCTGGATATTCACCATTATAAAATGTAACAACAAAATCTTCTCTTTCATTAACAAATATTGGTTCTGGCAAATTAGCTTTTTTCATTTCATCTAACATAGTCTTTATTCCTGTATGTCTATTTTCTAATACTCCCCCTAATACTTCTACTAACCTTACCATTGTCTTATTTCTAACTTCTACATTTATCTCTGGCTTTTTTATTTTTTCTATAGTATTATCTCCAAATAAGTTTCCAACATTTCTAAATTCAATTCGATCTTTATATACAGTAATTTTACTATATACGCTTTCTTTATATTGACTTAAATCACGGTGTAATAAAATATTTGATACAGCCTCTCTTAATCCCTCAATTGGATATTGTGGTAAATCTTCTCTTAACCCTGTTTGAGGATTTAATCTCATTCCTATCTTCATGTTTCTGTTTAAAAATCTAATGGTTTCTTTATACATTGTTGCAATATTTCCTTCAATTCGCTTATTATCTATGAATCTTTCTCCTACTTTTCCCAATTCAGCTATTTCGAAACCAGGAACGACTATTGCTGCTATAAACCATTGCGGAAAATATTTTTGAGGATATATTCCAAATACCATTATTCCTGCAACTGTGGGAAATATCTTATTTTCTACTTTAGTAATAATTCCAGCATTTAATAATATTTCCTCTTTCTTGTATTTTTCTAAAGTCATACATAATCATGAAGTAAATTTCTCTCAAATTAAAATCTCCTCTTATTTACTTTTTACTATTTTATCACATTTATTCACTTTTTTATTATATACCATAACATATATTTTGAAAATAAAAAAATGTTCAAAAACAAATTTTTTATAATCTGCTTGTGAACATTTTCTGATACGAAATTTCTATACTTTACTTTGCATTTCAATATAATGCCAAGAATCTCTACACATATCTTCTAAATTTTTTTCAGCTACCCATCCAAGCTCTTCTTTTGCTTTGGTAGCATCTGCATAAAAGGCTGGCAAATCTCCTGCTCTCCTGTCTGCTATTTTATATGGTACTTTTTGCCCTGTACTTTTTTCAAATGTTTTTACAACATCTAATACGCTATAACCCACACCAGTTCCTAAATTATAAATGTAAACTCCATTTTTTTCCTTTTCTAATTTTTCTAATGCTTTTAAGTGACCTTTTGCTAAATCTACTACATGAATATAATCTCTTACACAAGTGCCATCTGGGGTATCATAATCTCCACCAAATACAGATAGTTGCTCTAATTTACCACATGCTACCCTTACAATATATGGCATTAAATTGTTTGGTATTCCTTGTGGTTCTTCTCCTAGCAATCCGCTTTCATGAGAACCTATTGGATTAAAATAGCGAAGTAAAGCAATATCCCACTCTGGATCTGAACGATAAATATCTTTTAAAATTTGTTCAATAAATATTTTGGTTGTACCATATGGGCTTGATGCTTTTCCTGTTGGCATAGTTTCTACATATGGTATTGGGTTTTCTTCTCCATAAACGGTTGCTGAAGAACTAAACACAAATTTTTTAACATTATATTTTCTCATCGTATCAAATAGCACTAAAGCACCTGATACATTATTCATATAATATTC
>CALXQF010000080.1 GCA_944390505.1 uncultured Clostridia bacterium
CTATTTACAAAAATGGTATTTATTATGGCCTAGCAGTTTGTGATTTAACAACAGCAGATTTTAGAACAACCCAGATTAAAGAACAAAATAATTTTGCTACTTTAATGGATGAAATTTCAAGATATTCCCCAGCAGAGATTATCGTCAATGATATGATGTATAATTCTGTGCAAGAAATTAGCAAAATTAGAGAAAGATTTTCTGTGTATATTTCTAAATTAGAGGAAGAACATTTTGATTTAGAAGATGAGATATTTAGAGTAAAATATGATGTAGTGGATGAAAATGGCAATCAGGTACCAGATATGAAAGAACAAGTACTTTGTGTTGCTGCAAGTAATGGGTTACTTGACTATTTACGAGAAACACAAAAGAGTAATTTAGATTATATTCATAAAATTGTGCTATATTACACCTCTCATTATATGAACTTAGATATCAATGCTAGAAGAAATTTAGAAATTACAGAAAAATTAAGAGATAAAAGCAAAAAAGGAACTTTACTCTGGGTACTTGATAAAACTTCTACTTCTATGGGCGGTAGGTTATTAAGAAGATGGCTTAATGACCCATTAATTGATGTTTGCAAAATTAATGAAAGACTAGAAGCAGTAAAAGAATTAAAAGAAGATATTATTTTACGTGGAGATGTGATTGACAGCTTAAAAAAAGTCTATGATATTGAAAGATTAGCAGGTAAAATATCTTATGGAAGTGCGAATGCAAGAGACTTAATTTCTTTAAAAAATTCAGCCAAACAATTACCAGATGTGAAAAAAACATTAGAAAGAGCAAGGTCAAAATTGTTAGGTCATTTATATGAGGAGTTAGACACGCTAGAAGATATTGCACAAATCATTGAAGAAGGAATTGTAGATGATCCACCAATTAGTGTAAAAGAAGGCGGAATTATCAAGCTAGGATATAATGAAGAAATTGACCATTTGAAAAAAGCCACAACAGAAGGCAAAAACTGGGTATTAGAAATTGAAGCAAAAGAAAGAGAAGCAACAGGAATCAAAGGATTAAAGGTAGGATTTAATAAGGTATTTGGTTATTTTATCGAAGTGACCAAATCTAACTTATCAATGGTGCCAGACAGATTTATTCGTAAACAAACACTAGCAAACTGTGAAAGATATGTGACAGAAGAATTAAAAAAAGTAGAAAATGAGATTTTAGGTGCAGAAGAAAAGGTAATTAATTTAGAATATAACGCATTTTGTGAAATAAGAGACAAAATAGAGGAGCAAATTACAAGGGTACAACAATCTGCTTACATTATTTCTACACTAGATGTGTTAACTTCTTTTGGAACAGTAGCAGATGAAATGAATTATGTGATGCCAACAGTAGATAATAGTGGAATGATTGATATTAAAGATGGAAGACATCCAGTAATTGAAAAAATTTTACCAAGTGGAAGCTTTGTGGAAAATGATACTTACTTAGACAAAGCAGATAACCGTTTGGCTATTATTACAGGGCCAAATATGGCTGGTAAATCTACTTATATGAGACAAGTTGCACTCATTACATTGATGGCACAATGTGGAAGTTTTGTACCAGCATCTTATGCCAGAATTGGTGTGGTAGATAAAATTTTTACAAGAGTAGGAGCTTCAGATGATTTAAGTATGGGACAAAGTACTTTTATGGTAGAAATGATGGAAGTAGCATCTATCTTAAAAGAAGCAACTAGCAATAGTTTGGTTATTTTAGACGAAATAGGAAGAGGAACTTCGACATATGATGGTCTTTCTATTGCATGGGCAGTAGCAGAATATATAGCAGATAAAGAAAAATGTGGAGCCAAAACCTTATTTGCAACTCATTACCATGAATTGACTTCTTTAGAAGAAAAACTAGATGGAGTAAAAAATTATTCTATTGCTGTAAGAGAAAAAGGAGAAGACATTATTTTCCTAAGAAAAATTGTCAGTGGTGGAACAGATGAAAGTTATGGTGTACATGTTGCAAAATTAGCGGGTGTGCCACAAGTAGTAACAAAACGTGCGAATGAAATCTTAAAATCACTAGAAAGAAAAAGTATTTTAGGAAACAAAGCACAAGAAAAGGAAAATAAAAAGATTGCAACTGGCCAATTAGATTTATATAATTACAAATTAGCAGAAATTGCACATGAATTAGATAAGGTAGATTTAAATGAATTAACTCCAATTGATGCTTTGAATATTTTAGTCAACATGAAGGAGAAGATGAAATAAAATTACTTTACAAATATACAAAAGAAGAGTATAATTGTTTTATTAAGTTAGCAAAATGCTAACGAAAGTTAGGAGGAATCCATATGGCAAAGAAAGCACGGAACAGAGAAAGCGGATGTGCAATCGCCACTGGAACATGTGCAAGAATGAGTACATGTACACTTTCTCATAAAGGGAAAAGTACATGTGCTAAAAACAAATGTGCTAGATTTTTGGATCCAAAGGATCCGAAAGTGAAAAAGTAAAAAATATGGGTTTACCAACTGGCGGGCTTTCATAGCCCGCTAGTTTTATAAATTACATTTTGTGTATTAAAACATAAATTAACCTAAAAATCATGTGGTATTTTACCTGTTTTATTGTTAAAAGGACCTCGCTGTTCAGTATTATTATCATATTCGTATAAATCCTCAATATACACATCTTTTTCTTCAAAGTTATCAATAAATCCAACTTTTGCCATATGTTGATTTATTTCTTGAATCCAAACAGGACGGTCTTGATACATCACATCCGTTTTTTCTTTATTTCTTAAGATCTCATAAACTCTTTGATATTCCATCTTACCATCTTCCTTTCCAACAAAAATATTAATTAAAAGCAATCAATTTCTTTTGAAATTGAGTTGATTTCTATTTTTAAAAATTTTCCATTGATAGTACAAGTATATACAACAAAAATATTTTTATTCATGTTTTATCATAACTTAAACATTAAAATTGTTATTAAGTAACGTAATTATAAAAATATTGTAAAAAATTCTTGAACAAAAGGAACACTTATTATACAATAAGAATAAATACAAAAGAGGAGGTAAAAGAAAGATGCAAAATGTAAAAATAGATGTCAAAAATACTGGTGAATTTCAAGAAAAATTGATGGAATATGCAACCAAAGTAGCAGAAATTCATGAAGAATTACATAAAGAAGCAGAAGATGAAAATGAATTTTTAGGATGGCTAGAATTACCTACCAATTATGATAAAAAAGAATTAGAAAAAATAAAGAAAGCGGCTAAAAAAATACAAAATGATTCAGAGATATTAGTAGTAATAGGAATTGGAGGTTCTTATTTAGGTGCAAGAGCAGTAATAGAAGCATTAACTAATACCTTTTATAACTACTTACCAAAGGAGCAAAGAAAAACTCCTCAAATATTATATGTAGGAAACAATTTAAATCCTAATTATATCAATGATTTAATTGAATTAATTGGAAATAGAGATTTGTCTATTAATGTTGTTTCAAAATCTGGAACAACTACAGAGCCAGCAATTGCTTTTCGAATTTTTAGAGAATTATTAGAAAACAAATATGGATTAAAAGAAGCTAAAAAGAGAATTTTTGTTACAACTGATGCAAGCAAAGGGGCTTTAAAACAAATAGCAGATGAAGAAGAGTACACTACTTTTGTGATTCCAGATAATATTGGTGGTAGGTATTCTGTTTTAACAGCAGTGGGGCTATTACCAATTGCAACAGCAGGAATTTCAGTAGAAGAATTATTAAATGGTGCTAGATTTGCACAAGAAAAATATTTGGATAAGAATTTAAAATACAATGATTGCTATAAATATGCTGTTATGAGAAATCTATTATATGAAAGTGAAAAAAACATAGAAATTTTAGTAAGCTATGAACCAAAAATGCATTATATGATAGAATGGTGGAAGCAACTATTTGGAGAAAGTGAAGGAAAAGAAGGCAAAGGAATTTATCCAACAGGAGCAGAGTTTACTACAGACTTGCATTCATTAGGACAATATATTCAGGAAGGTAGAAGAAACCTGTTTGAAACAGTTATCAATATTAAAGAGTCTGAATCTGATATGGCAATCCATCAAGATGAAGACAATTTAGATGAATTAAACTATTTAGCAGAAAAAAGTCTAGACTATGTAAACAAAAAAGCAATGGAAGGTACGATACAAGCACATGTTGAAGGAGGAGTTCCTAATATTGTGATTAATATGGATGAGTTAAATGCCTATAATTTAGGTCATCTTATCTATTTCTTTGAGCTCGCCTGTGCAATGTCAGGAAAGTTATTAGGAATTAATCCATTTAATCAACCAGGAGTGGAGAAATATAAGACGAATATGTTTAGACTTTTAGGAAAACCAGGATATACCAAAAAAGATATGGAAGAACAGAAAGAAAAAGAAGAGAAAAAAGGATCTAAAACGAAGAGAACGAAAAAGACAAAAACAAAGGTAAAAGATGAAAAAGAAATAAAGAAAGAAGTAAAAGAAGATAAGACAGAAGAAAAAGCAAAAAGAAAAGAAGAAAAAGGCACTAAAATTGAAGGAGAAGCAAAAAAACAAGCAGAAGAAGAGGATAACTTTGAAGAAGTAGTCAAAATAGAGGCAGTAAAACCAAAGAGAACAAGAAAAACAAAAACAGAGACGAAACAAGAAGAAAAAGTAGAAGATGGTACTTATACTATTAAAAGGAAAAAAAGAAGTTAATTGTTATGATATATTTATAAAAAAATAAGTGTTATTATATAAAAATGTAAAATATATACAAACAGCAAATAAATTTTTGACAATTAAAGCAATTAAAGAAAATATGGAATTTCTGTTGACATAGAAATATAAAATGTGCTACAATAGTCTATGTTAGCAGATAAATGCGGATGTGGCGGAACTGGCAGACGCGCTGGTCTTAGGAACCAGTGCCAATGGCGTGGGGGTTCGAGTCCCTTCATCCGCACCAATGATGTATCTTTTTGAACTAATAGAACAGAATTGATACAAAATCAATCAGAAAATAAATCTGGTTGATTTTTTTGTTGTATAAAATAAACATATTTTTTATTTGCAAATTAATGTGGCTCGTTTTGCTTTTACAATTAGCAAAAGGTTTTGTGAAAAAATGAATCAAATGCATCCTAGTTCTAAATAGTTATAAATTTTGCAAAAATATCTTGAAAAATAGCCTAAAAATGATATAATTAATAAGTAACAATATTTTGCAATCCAAAGAGCTATAAATACTATTTGGAGGCTGATATCTTCGAATAATTAAGAGAAGGTAAAATAAAAGTCTTAAAGGGTAAACAATTAACAAGATTTAAGGCGTGGATATCGTTTTTTAAGAATGAAAATCTAGGAGGTTATCATATGTCATATGTATCAATCCAAGCAAAGCTGTATACTGCAAGCAAAAAACTTGGTCCTAAATGTAAGAAAGTTAGAAGATATTATACCAATTTCGCCGGAACAACTGTTTTACCTCTAACAAAAGAACAATACAAAAAGGCTATGAAACGCTATCTTAAAAAACATTCATGAATTAGATTTTAGAAACCGACATTAAAAAATATGAATTTCGAATAAGTTCATAATTCTAAGACTTTACAAAAGACACGGAAAATTTCCGTGTCTTTTAGTTAACAAAAAAATACTCAGCTATGTTGTAGAATGTAGAAAGATTATAAGTACTAGAATAAACAAATAAATTTTATTGCATATAATTCTTTTTATAGCTTGATTGATTTTAATGTCAATCGTCAAGAGAGCCAAAAGTTGTAGATAACTACTTCGTTGGCACCAAAGCCTTGAAACTTATATGTTTTCAGCATATAAGTTTTTTACAGAAAATAAAGGAGAAAATCAATATTTTAGATTTTCTCCTTTATTAATGACTTACATAGCATAAATGCTATGGACACTAATGTAGTAACAGTATATGAAAAATTTAAGATTATATACAATAAAAAACGATAGCCTTTTGAGCTATCGGATTATAATGATTACGTTCTTTTCAGAACGGACACTAATGTTTTAT
>CALXQF010000081.1 GCA_944390505.1 uncultured Clostridia bacterium
AAAATAAATATTCCAGCTTCAAATGGAACCATAAACATTTTAATGGTACAGATTGGGATGAAAGCGGTAGAAAAAATGGGATTTTTCGATTTTATGGAAAACGATGGGCTAAAAATGTAGATAAAGAAAATGGAAATTATGATTATTTAATGGGGGCAGATATTGATTTTAATAACCCAGAAGTAGTGGAAGAATTGAAAAAATGGGGAAAGTGGTATATAGAAACAACAAATGTTGATGCTTTTAGACTGGATGCTGTAAAACATATTAAATCAGATTTTATGGCAGACTGGATTCGCTGTATGAGAGAAATAAAGCCATTACAATGTGTAGGAGAGTATTGGAGTAGAGATATTCAAAACTTAAAAAATTATATTGAAAAAACCAATCAAACAATACCATTATTTGATGTACCACTTCATTATAATTTATATGATGCATCTTGTTCTAACGGCAATTATGATATGTCTAAAATATTGCAGAATACATTAGTAGAACAAAAACCTGAATTAGCCGTTACCTTTGTGGATAATCATGATACAGAGCCGGGTCAACCACTATGCTCTTGGGTTCAAGATTGGTTTAAACCTTTGGCTTACTCTCTAATTTTATTAAGAAAATCAGGTTTGCCATGTGTATTTTATGGAGATTACTATGGAATAAAAACACAAAATATAGCACCAAAAAAAGAAATGCTAGAAAAAATCATGAAAGCAAGACAGAATTTTGCTTATGGAGAAGAAATTGACTATTTTAATGACTTTAATATTATTGCATGGGTAAGAACAGGAGATGAAGAACATGTTGACTCAGGACTAGTAACAATTATGAGTGACGGACCAGGAGGAGGCAAACAAATCAATGTTGGATTGAAATTGGCCAATACTGTATTTTATGATTATACAGGAAATGTATCAGAAACGGTGTACACAGATCATGAAGGTAATGGAATTTTTTACTGTAATGGTGGTAGTGTATCAATATGGGTAAAAAAGAAAATATTGACTTGGTGATAGGCTAATGTTACAATAAAGAAAATTATAAGAAAATGAGGTAGAATATGACGGATTATAAACAATATTATGAACAAAGCATAATAGAATTAGAGCAATATATACAAAATAGTGGAGAAATTCCAACAGAAAAGGAATGGAATCAAATGGCAGTAAAAAAAGACCTTTTAAGTGGACCAACTCTAGCTTATTTATCAGGTGAAAAATTTCCTGAATTATGTAAAAAAATTTATAAAAATATAAGAAGAAAAAAGAAAGGGATGGAATAATGAATATTTGGCATGATATCAAAAAAGAAAGAATTCAAAAAGATGATTTTGTTTCTGTTATTGAAATTAGTAAAAATGGTAGAAATAAATATGAGTTAGATAAAGAAACAGGAATGTTAAAATTAGATAGAGTACTATATACTTCAACACATTATCCTGCAAATTATGGTTTTATTCCTAGAACTTATGCAGATGATAAAGATCCATTAGATGTGCTAGTATTATGCCAAGAAGAAATTGTACCATTAACTTTAGTCGAATGTTATCCAATTGGTGTTTTAACAATGACAGATAATGAAGAATATGATGAAAAAATTATTGCTATTTGCAAACAAGATCCATTTCTAAATTGTTATCAAGATATTAAAGAAGTTCCAATGCAAGTATCATCAGAAATTATGCATTTTTTTGAAGTATATAAACAATTAGAAGGAAAACAAACATCTGTTGATAAGATGTTAGGAAGAAAAGAATCGGAAGAAATTATAGAAAAATGTATTAAAAACTATGAACAAAAATTTAATTCATAGAGAAGGTAAAGAAGATGATAGAAAAAATAATTTTTAGTATATTGGCAATTGCTTTATTTACAATCACTTTTTTTAAGTTAATTAAGAAGAATGATACTAGTTATATTTACTTACTAGTAATAGAATTTCTAGGAATTGCAATTAGTTTTATAGAATTGATTTCTACTTTTTCTTTTCATTGGATAATAAAAATCTTTACTTATCTATTTTCTATTATTTTACCATGTGTATTATTTTGGTTAGAAAAATTCAAAAAAATGGATTTTCCAGAATTATTTCATATCACTTTAGCCAAAATATATGAAAAGGCAGGAAATCAAGAAAAAGCGAAAGAAATCATTTCTAATTTTTTGAATAAAAACAGAAATAGTTATGCTGCTCATAAATTTTTAGCTGAGATTTATCAAAAAGAAAACAATAAAGAAGCAGCTATTAGTGAATATATGGTAGTAATAGAACTAAATAGAAAAGATGTTAACTCTGCTTATCAGTTAGCTTCTATTTTTGAACAAAATAAACAAAAAGAAGAGGCAATTACTTTATTACAAGAAATTTTAAGGCAACAGCCAGAATATGAGCAGGCAACTAATTTATTAGGAGATATATTTTTTACAGAAGAAAGGTATAAAGAGGCAGTTTCTGTTTATATGGAAGCACTTAGATACCATCCAACAAGCTATGATTTATATTATAATTTAGGAATGGTTTACACCATGATGAATGATTTTCAAAGAGCAAATGAATTTTATGCAAAAGCTGCAGAAATCAATACAATGGCTTATAATGCAAAATTAAGTTTAGGACAAATTGCTCTTATTTACGGTGATTTAGAGGCGGCAGAAAAATATTTTAGAGAATCAGCAAAACAAGAAGATTTAGAATCAGGTTCTTATTATTATCTTTCACAAATAGCTCTTTTAAAAGGAGACGAAGATAAGGCAAAAAATTATATGAATTTGGCAGTACAACTAGATGCTAACATGTATAACCAGATGCAAAAAGATCCACTTTTTCTACCTATTAGAAATGAAATAACTCCACCACAGAAAGTTGTAGAAGAACAAACTCAAAAAATGAAAAAAATGACGTTAAAAGAACAACGTGTTAATAGGCATTTAGTAGAAACTTGTATTTTAGTGGGAAGTTTAAGTAATGAAGATTTAAAATTAATGAGAAGAAAAAAGCAAGAACAAATAGAAAAAGAACAAAAACAAAAGGAATAGAGCATAAAAATGAAGAACAGTAAGAATAAAAATAAAAAAAACAATATAGAATAATAGAAAAGAAGGGCTTATCAAAAATAAAAAAGTAAGGGAGAAAAAATAAAATGGAAATTTATCAATCAATTATTTTAGGTATAGTGCAAGGACTAACAGAATTATTACCAATTTCTAGTTCGGCACATTTAACGATTATACCATGGTTATTTGGGTGGATTAATAATCCGGATTTTGTTGTGGCTTTTGAAGGGTTTGATGTAGCACTTCATTTTGGTACATTACTTGCTATTGGAATTTACTTCTTTAAAGACTGGATTGGACTTATTAAAGGAGGCTTTAATCAAGTAGTCAAAAAAGAAAAAACGACAGAAGGAAGAATGTTTTGGTATATCGTACTAGCAACGATTCCTGGTGGGATAATTGGATTTATATTAGATAAATATTTGTCAGGAGTATTAGAACAACCAATCATTATAGCAATTGCTTTAATTGTTATGGGTATTATCTTATATATTGTTGATAAAAAAGCACCATCCAAAACAGATTATGAACATATGAATCTAAAACAAACTTTTTTAATAGGTTTATCACAAGCATTAGCTTTTATTCCTGGAGTTTCACGTTCAGGGGTTACCATGACTACTGCAAGAGCAATGGGAATTAAAAGAGAGTCAGCTGCTCGTTATTCTTTTATGTTATCAGCACCAATTGTTTTAGCAGCAACAGTGTTTAAAGCAAAAGATTTTGTATTTAGTTTACCTTTCTTTATAGGTATTTTTACAAGTTTTATTGTGGGGATTTTTGTTATTCAATTTTTATTGAATTATTTGAAAAAAGGAAGCTTCAAAGGTTTTGCAATTTATAGAGTGATTGTTGGATTGATTATTATAGGAGTTATCATTTTTAGAGGATAATATTACAAAAATATTACGAAAATATTACATTTATATTAAATCGATGATAAGATATTGACATTTTTCATGAAAAAGATAAAATAAATACATAAACATATAAATTAGACAAAAAATGCAAAAAAAACAAAAAAATACAAGTATGTTTTGTCGTATTTTGTAAAATATAATAATATAAATTTTATTTTAAACGAAGGAGAAAAAAGATGACTACTTGTTTAGGATTATATATTGAACCTAATCTAATTAAATATGCTAAAATTTCAAAAGAACGCGAAATCTTACGAGTTGAGTCGTTTGGAATAAAATTTTACGACAAACTAGGAGAAGCAATTAATCAAATTATTAATGACACGTATAGCTTTAAAATTCCAATTAGCATTAACTTGTCCGAAGAAACTTATCAATATTTTTATATGTTTAGTTTATTAAACAAAAATGACTTAAAAAAAGCAATTAGTACAGAGTTTGAATCTCTTTGCACAGAAAAGGGAATTAACAAAAATGGATTTGAAACGAGATATGCTTTAGTGAATGATCTAGATGACAAAGAGAAAATCAAGGTTATTCATATTGCAGCAAATAAAAATACAATAAATACAATACAACAACCACTTGCAGAGTATAGAGTTTCTACAATTGCACCAATGAGTGTAGCAATTTCTAATATTGCTAATTTAAAACCAAAAGAAAATGTTTTAGTTATTAATATGGAAGAACAAACCACTTTCACAACAATCGTAGACCAAAAAGTCTATCAGGTTGACAAATTAGAAGTGGGGTCTCGTGATGTGTTAGACAACATTAATATTAAGGAAAATTCTTACTCAAAAGCATATGAAATTTGTAAAAACAGTACAATTTATACAATGGAAGGGAAAGAATTACAAGATGAAGAAAACGAATATCTAGAGGACATTATGCCAACATTGTATCAAATTGCAAACAAAGTACAAGAAAACCTAGCAAATAGTACTGTGAAAATCGACAGAATTTATTTAACAGGAACTCTATGTGTAGTTAATAACATCGATTTGTATTTTCAAGAATTTTTTAGAACAGAAAAATGTGAAATTTTAAAACCTTTCTTTATTAAAGATAGTGCAAAAATTAATATGAAAGACTATATTGAAGTGAATTCGGCAATTGCATTAGCATTACAAGGTCTGGATTATGGCTTAAGAGATATGAACTTCAAACAAAGAACATGGAAAGATGATTTGGATAATATTTTTGCAGGAATAGGCTCTAATAAAAAAGAAGGTAAAATAACCAAATCAGGAAAGAGTGTTTCGAATTTCTTTAAATTTGACTTAAAAGAAAGACTAGACAAAACAGAAGCATGGATGCTTCGTTCTGCGGGTGGAATTTTATTTTTAACAATTATATATATAGCATTTTCTATGTTTTTAAATAATGCTATTACAGAAAAGAATAATGAAGTAGCAAATGTGAAACAAGATACACAAGCACAAATCGCAAAGGTTCAAGCTGATATTACTAGTGTGAATACCAAAACAAACGAATATAAACAATTATCAGATAATTTGAAAAATATTAGTGCACAAGTACAAGAAAACAACAAAAATAAAAAAGCGATACCTATTTTATTAACTCAAATTATGTCAGCAATGCCACAAGGAGTACAAATCACATCTATTGAAAATACAACAGACCGTCATATTGTCATTAATGCACAGTCACAAAAATATGAACAATTAGGATATTTTAAAGCAATATTAAGAGTACAAGGAATATTAGCTCCAGATACCATTGTTTCTTCTTCAGGAGTGAAAGAAGGAGATTTAGTGAAAATTGTAATAGAAGGAGACTTACCATGAAAAAACTTTTAATAGGTCTTTTAATCATATTATTAATTATTTTGGCGTATTTTGCAATTTTTGAAGGAATTACATTAGGAGATTTTCATGTTTTAAG
>CALXQF010000082.1 GCA_944390505.1 uncultured Clostridia bacterium
CAATAAAAAACGATAGCCTTTTGAGCTATCGGATTATAATGATTACGTTCTTTTCAGAACGGACACTAATGTTTTATTAATTTAATTATAAACTATTTCATGGCAGAAAGTCAAGCAAAATTCAAAATTTTATTCATGTTTTAGTGGTCTTAACCTGTATAAACTTTCAAGTTGTAAATTAATTTTATACCAGTCATTTATTGAAATAGTAACTAATTGTCCTCTTTTTCTGTATGGATTTGTAATTCGTATTTTACTAACAACCTTTAATTGTTCAACTAAAACAGTAGAGTCGACTTCTTCTAAATCAATATGAAACCAGAAGCCATCTTCTAATCTCTTCGTTGTTAGTGGAAGAATAGTACAGATAGGAGAATTTTTGGAAGTTCTTAATATCAAAACAGGTCTTAATTTATTTTGCTCACTTCCAATATTTATTCCAAGGTTACACCAGTAAATAAAATTATTATATATTGGAAATTTAGGAAGTTTTCCATTATATCTAAAATTAGCTTTTTCTTTAGTCCATTCTGAAAATTGAATTGCATCAGCAGTGTTGATAGCGTTTAATAAATTTTCAGTTTCTTCAATATTATTGTGAATTTCATTATTCATAATCTCACCTCACTATCTAAAGTATAGCATATTACAAATCATAAGTAAACAAAAGTTCGAATATTTAATGAAATTATTTTATATGTTATAGTAAATTCTTTCAATTAATGTTATAATATATATTAGTTTATATAAAGGAGCGTGAGTTTTATGATGTATCCATTTTGTAAATATGCTGACGAAATAGTGAAGCCGAAAAAGAAATGTTTAAAAAAATAGTAGAAAAGAGCGCTCCATATTTTTATGATGGAAACAGCATAGTATAAATAATGAGATTAAATTTTATTGCTAATTTTAATAATTCTTAATTGATACAAAATCAATCAGACAATAAAATCTGGTTGATTTTTTTCTTTACTAAAAATTCAATAAAAATATTGTCTTTTTATTGATTACTACTCTATACCTATGATATATTATTAAATGAATATAACACATATAAGTAAAGGAAAGAAAAAATCATAGAGAAATGCAATATAATCAATATAGTCCTATTAGTAGAAAGCAGTTTAAAGTAATTGATATTAATTAAAAAATATGATACGAAAGGAATGAAAGTATACAATGGAAAAAGAAAAATTAAGTGGACTAACATTAAAACAAGTAGAAGAAAGACAAAAAAAGGGGCAAGTCAATAAAATAGATGATGATAAAACTAGGTCAAACTGGGAAATTATTAGAGATAATGTTTGTACCTTATTTAATTTATTCAACTTATTAATTGCGATTGCTTTAATTAGTGTACAAGCCTATACTAACTTGTTTTACATGGTTATTATCATTATTAATATTGTCATTGGAATTGTACAAGAAATCCATGCAAGAAACATGGTGAAAAAATTATCGGTATTAAAAGTGTCAAAGGCAAGAGTAGTAAGAGAAGAAAATGAAAAAGATATAGATATTAACGACATCGTGTTAGATGATGTCATTATATTAGATGCTGGAAAGCAAATTTGTGCAGATTCACAAGTATTAGATGGTGAAGTAGAAGTAAATGAATCATTATTGACAGGAGAATCTGATACTATCTTAAAAAAAGCGGGAGATAAGCTTTTATCAGGAAGTTATGTTGTTAGTGGCAAATGTTATTCTAAAGTGGAAAAAGTGGGGAAAGATAATTTTGCTGCTCAAATTACAAGTGAAACGAAAAAATATAAAAGAGCAGAATCAGAGCTTATTAATTCTATGAGAAAAGTAACTAGATTTACGAGTTTTGTTATTATCCCAGTAGGAATTATTTTATTTATCCAAGCATTTTTAGTAAGACAAATGGATATGGCTGATTCTGTTGTAGCCACTGCTGCGGCTTTACTTGGTATGTTACCAAAAGGATTAGTATTGTTAATTACCATTTCACTTGCAACAGGTGTAATTAAACTTGCTAAAAAAAGCGTTTTAGTACAAGATTTATATAGTGTAGAAACATTAGCACATGTTGATACCATTTGTTTAGACAAAACTGGAACAATTACAGAAGGCAGAATGAAAGTAGATGAGATTACAGTATATAATGAGCAATGCTTACCAATACCAATGAACCAATTGATGATTTCTTTTGTTAATGAAATGACAGATAATAACGCTACTTTTATGGCATTAAAAGAATATTTTAAAGGGGAAAACAAACTAACAGTAGTAGATAATGTAGCATTTTCTTCAGAAAGAAAATGGAGTTCTATCAGTTTTGAAAATATTGGCTCTGTAGTATTAGGAGCACCTGAAAGATTAATAGAAAAAAGTCAAATGCAAATGCCAAAAGAAGTGCTAGAAGCACAGAAATCTGGCAAAAGAATGCTCTTTATTGCCTATACCAAAGAAATTGTAAAAGATGAAAAATTACCAAAACTAGAAATTGTAGCAGCCATTACATTAGATGACCCATTAAGAAAAAATGCAAAAGAAATGTTAGGATTTTTTAAGAACCAAAGTGTTGATATTAAAGTGATATCAGGAGATAGCCCATTAACCGTTTCTAGTATTGCTAAAAAAGCTGGATTAGAGAGTTATGATAAATATATTGATTTATCTACTATTCATTCTGATGAAGAAATTCCAAGGTTAGTAGATGAATATAGTGTTTTTGCAAGAGTGTTACCACATCAAAAAAGTATTATTGTGAAAGCTCTACAAGCAAAAGGGCATACAGTTGCTATGACTGGTGATGGAGTAAATGATGTAATTGCTTTAAAACAAGCAGATTGTAGTATTACCTTACCAGAAGCATCAGATGTAGCAAGACAAGTATCACAAATTGTACTACTAAATTCTGATTTTAGTGTATTAAAAGATGTACTAATGGAAGGCAGAAGAGTAGTAAACAATATTACAAATGTAGCTAGAATTTTCTTTATTAAAACGATTTATTCAATGCTATTATCCCTTTTCAATATTGTAACAAATACTACATTCCCATTTATACCAATTCAAATTACATTGATTGATTTAGTAATAGAAGGTTATACATCATTCTTCTTGTCATTCTTGTCGAACTCAAAACCAATCAAAGGAACCTTCTTAAAAACAGTTATCAAAAATGCGCTGCCATATTCGCTAACTATTATCATTAGTATTATCATATTAACTTTTACCGGTCAGGGATTAGGATTATCACAAGAAGAATCAACTACAATGATGTATTTGATTATTGGAGGAGTTAGTATATTTGCAGTAATTGCAGCTTGTAGACCATTTAATAAAATTAGTACTTTCTTATGTACTACAACAGCTATTGGATTTATTTTTGCAGTGTATTTATTTAAAGATTTATTACACTTGTATCCAATGGGAGAAAATGAAATTATGATATTAATTGGAATACTCATTCTTGCCTATATTGTGGTAGTAGGACTAAAAAGCTTAATTGATCGATTAAGTAGAGAATTTGAAAGAGCAAAATAGAGATTTGTAAAAATATAGCAAAATGAATGATAAAGTAGAATAGAAAATCAAACATACACAGAAAAAGTAAAAGAAAAAGGAGTATAGAAATATGAAAATCATTCTTGCATCACAATCACCAAGAAGAAAAGAATTGATGGATTTATTGAAGGTAGACTATGAGGTGATAGTAAGCCATGTAGATGAAACATTAGAAGAAGGGTTAACGATAGAAGAACAATCAAAAAGACTAGGATACATCAAAGCAAAAGCTGTTTTTGACCAAACACAAGGAGATAGGATTGTGATAGGTTCTGATACAATGGTAGTAGAGGATAAGGAAATATTAGGAAAACCAAAAGATAAACAAGATGCTATTAGAATGATTCAATTATTACAAAATGCAGAACATCAGGTGATTACTAGTCTAGCGGTTTTAATACAAGAAGGAGAAGCCTATCAAGAATATATTGATTATGACGCTACAAAAGTATATATTAAAAAGATGAGTGAAGAAGAAATTGAAAAGTGGTTAGAAAAAGGTAGCTGGCAAGATAAAGCAGGAGCATATGCCATTCAAAGTGAATTTGGTGTTTTTGTAGATAAGATAGATGGCAACTATTTTACAGTAGTAGGGCTACCAATTCACAAACTATATGATGTGATAAAAAAATATTTAGAAATAGGAATTTCATATAAAATGTGAAAAATATAAATCTTAATAAAGATGAAAAAGGTAAATAGAGGATTTAGAAAAAGAATGAAAGTGAAAAATCAAACAATACCAGTAGAAAAAAACAAGGAATATATAGTAGAAATTTTAGATAATGGATTTGAAGGAGAAGGTATAGCCAAAATAGATGGGTATACCATCTTTGTTAATGGAGCAATCAAAGAAGAAAAGTGTAAAATATTAATTGTAAAAATTACTACTTCACATGCATATGGAAAACTACTAGAAATCATAGATAGGTCTGCATATAGAACAAAATCAGATTGTGCTACTTATCAGCGCTGTGGTGGTTGTAGTTTAAGGCATATTACTTATGATCAAACATTAGAAATGAAAAGTCAAATGGTTCAAAATCTAATCAATAAAACCTTTGATAGACCTATTATAGAAGTAAAGAAAACAATTGGCATGCAAAATCCATATCATTATCGAAATAAAGCACAATATCCATTTGGATATAATAAAAACGGAGAAAAAGTTTTTGGAATTTATGCACAAAGAACACATGAAATTATAGAGGCAGAGGCTTGTAAAATACAAAACCCTATTGCAGAAAAAATTGCAGAAGAAGTTTTGAAATTTGTAAAAGAAAGCAATATATCCGTGTATGATGAAACGACTCAAAAAGGACTTTTAAGACATTTAGTGGTAAAAGTAGGGACCAAAACAAAAGAGGTAATGTGCATTTTAGTTCTTCATGAAGAAAAATTTCCACAAGAGAAAGACTTTGTCAATTATTTCATACAGGAAGTGAATCAAAGACTAGAAGGATTTATAATTAAAACAATTGTCAAAAATATTAATCACAAAAATACAAATGTTATTTTAGGTGATAAAAACATTGTGTTATATGGAGATGGATATATTTATGATAAACTAGGAGAATATACCTTTAAAATATCTCCTATGTCATTTTATCAAACCAACCCTATTCAAACAGAAGTATTATATCAAAAAGCCATTCAAGCAGCTAATTTAAAAGATACAGATATTGTACTTGATTTATACTGTGGAATTGGAACAATTGGTATTTATGCTTCCTCTTTTGTAAATCAAGTATATGGAATAGAAATTGTCAAACAGGCAATTCAAGATGCAAAAGAAAATGCAAAAATGAATGGAGTGGAAAACATTCGATTTACTTGTGGCAATGTAGAAGAAGTGCTAAAAGATTTAGTAGAAAAAGAGAATATAAAACCAAATGTTATTTTTGTAGATCCACCAAGACGAGGATTAGACAAAAATACGATAGATAATATTTTGTGGTTAAAACCAGAAAAATTGATTTATATTAGTTGCAATACTGCAACCATGGTTAGAGATTTAAAGTTATTAGAAGCGGAATATGAAATCAAAGAAATTCAACCAGTAGATATGTTTCCGTTTACAAGTCATGTGGAGTGTGTAGCAGTGCTAGAGTTAAAGAATTGCCAGTAATACTTGAATTTACTAGCTTTCAAGATACAATAATGTTTCATAAAAGAGGTA
>CALXQF010000083.1 GCA_944390505.1 uncultured Clostridia bacterium
TTTATTTTTATTTCTTAGTAATAAAAATAGTAAATTTTTTCAATTTTCTGTCATTTTACTATTGAATTTATTTTGATTTTGATATAGTATATTGATAAGATTTTATGCATAATTATCGGAGGAAAAAATGCCAAGGAAAGCAAAAGATAAATTAATAAACGAACAAGAATTAAATAATGAAATTGTAGAAAAAATAGCAAAGAAAGAAAAAAAGGTTACAACTAGCAAGTCTACTACAAAAAAATCCACGAAACCAACAACTAAAACTACCAAATCGAAAAAAACATCTACAGAAAATACTAAAAAAAATACTAAAAAAGCTAGTTCAAAAAATGCAGAACAAACTTCATTAAAAGCTACTAAGGTAGCTAAAACTTCCTCAAGAAAACCTCGTTCTAAAAAGTCTTCTGTTGTTGGAGAATATTACGATTTACCTACTAATTATAATGAAACAATTGTTAAAATTTTAGCCCAAACACCAACTATCTTATTTGTTTATTGGGATATTTCTGAAGAAGATAAACAAAACTTAATAAAACAATTTGGGGAAAATTTCTTTATGGCAACCTCTCCTTTTTTAGTTGTAAAAAACAGAACAAAAAATTACGAATTTGAAGTGGAAGTAAATGACTATGCTAACAGCTGGTACTTACATATTCCAGATAGTGATTGCCAATATGAAGTAACTTTAGTTAGAAAGGCCAAAAACTTTATAACTAACTCTCCAATGAATTATGTTACGATTCGTTCTTCTAATGAACTTCAAACTCCAAATGATCATATTTTATTTGAGCGTTTAAGTAAAACCGTTTTCTTTCAAGATGTAAAAACAAAAATGATACAGAAAAAAAATATTTCCTCTTTTGCATTTATGCATAATATGGGAAGAATATATCATATTTATGATTTATATAAAGAGATGTATCAAAATGAATTAAAAGGTGATGAACTAGGTACCAGTCTTTCTTCTTCTCAATTTAGTTCTACATTTAAATAATAATATAAAAATAGAACTAAATAGAACAAAATAAAATACTAAAATACAACGAAACTAAAAATGAAAAAGCACATAAGGAGGAAATATCAAAATGTCTGAACCAAAAGGCTATGTTAGTTTTATATTACATGCACATTTACCTTTTATTCATCATCCAGAAAGTGAAGATTATTTAGAGGAACAATGGTTATATGAGGCCATTTCTGAAACCTATCTTCCTCTATTAACAAATTTTACAAAATTAGAGGAGGAACAAGTTGACTTTCGTATTACAATGTCAATGACACCCCCTCTTTTAAATATGCTCGATAATCAATTACTACAAGAAAGATATATTAAATATTTGCATACTCATATTGAGCTCGCTCAAAAAGAAATCATTAGAACAAAAGATAATCCAAAAGAAAATGAACTTGCCAAATATTATTTTAATCGTTATTCCAATGATTTGCATTTATTTGAAGAAGTTTATCATCGCAATTTAATTCAAGGCTTTAAGCATTTCCAAGATATTGGTGTATTGGAAATTATTACTTGTGGTGCCACACATGGTTATTTTCCTATTTTATATGTCAACGAAAAGACGATTAGAGCACAAATTGCTGTTGGTGTACAAACTTACGAAAAATATTTTGGAAAAAAACCACGTGGGATTTGGCTTCCAGAATGTGGGTATATTCCAGAATCTGATCAGTACTTAAAAGAATTTGGCATCGAATATATTATTACTGAATCTCACGGTATTTTATATGCTAACCCTACCCCTATTTATGGCACTTTTGCACCAATTGTTTCGCCAAACGGAGTCATTGCTTTTGGTCGTGATATTGAATCTTCTAGGCAAGTATGGAGTTCGATTAACGGGTATCCAGGTGATTTTAATTATCGTGAATTTTACAGAGATATTGGTTATGACGCCCCATATGATTATATTAAGCCATATATTGCTTCTAACGGTGCTAGAGTTCATACAGGAATTAAATATCATCGTATCACTGGAAAAGACTGTCCAAAAGATTATTATAATTTACAATGGGCACAAGATAGTGTGGAAAAACAAGCTGGACATTTTTTTGATAGTAGAGTTTCTCAAATTGACCATTTAGCTTCTTTTACTACTAACCCTCCTATCATCGTTTGTCCTTACGATGCTGAACTGTATGGTCATTGGTGGTATGAAGGTCCTAATTGGCTTTATGTTTTATTTAAAAAAATTTATTATGATCAATGTAATTTTAAACTAATTACACCTGGTGAATATATTGACCAATATCCATTAATGCAAATTTCTACTCCTTGTCGTTCTAGTTGGGGTGCTAATGGATATAGTGAAGTATGGTTAAATCAAACAAATGACTATGCTCATAAACATTTACATAAAGCTGGGGATAGAATGGTAGAATTGGCACAAAAATTTTACGATGAAACAGATAATAATAAAATAGAAGCTTTAAATCAGTGTGCAAGAGAACTACTATTAGCACAAAGTAGTGATTGGCTATTTATTATCACCAATGGTACAATGGTAGATTATGCCAAAAAAAGAATTAAAGATCATATAGGCAGATTTACCAAATTATATAATGGATTGATAGAAAATAAAATTGATAAAAAATATCTTTCCTTTTTAAAGGATATTTCAGAAAAAGATTGTATTTTCCCAGAAATAGATTATAAAATTTATGCTTAAATGTGGAAGCCCCACCTTTAAAAATTCCTGCATCAGAAACTATTGCTATTTGTGCATCTAAGCCTGCCCTTCTTATTGTTTCTATCATTCCATCCATTTTTTGCGAATAACTTTTGAATAAAGTCGTCGACCATTTTCTTTTTTGTACATGACAGGAAATGTAAGAGACAGCTGAAATTAAAAATGAAGCCACGTATAAAATTGTAAAAAATACATATAGATTGTCCCGCATAAATTAATTCCTCCTTAAAATACTTATTTTACTATTGTAGTCTATATATCAACCTGAAAAACAGGATAAAAAGAATTTATACCTTTATTATAACACTTTTTTAACGTTGGTTCAAATGTTCGTTGGTTTCTTTGGTTTCATTATATCTTTCTATAAAATAAAGAGGTCTATGTTTTGTTTCATTAAATGCTCGTCCTAAATATTCTCCTATGACTCCTAGAAAAATTAATTGAATTCCTCCTAAAAATAGAATGACTACCATAGTGGAAGCATAACCTGGTACATCAATTCCAGTTGCAATTGTCTTAATAATAATATAAATCATATAAATAAATCCAACAATAGAAATTAGTACCCCTATAATAGCGGCCCACCTTAAAGGGGAAGTTGTAAAAGAGGTAATACCATCTATGGATAAGTTGATTAATTTTCCATAATTCCATTTGGTCTTTCCCGCTGCCCTAGGATCTCTATCATATAGAATTTCTTTTTTGTTATATCCAATCCAACTAAATAGACCTTTTGTATAACGCTGAGTTTCTCTCATAGATTTTAAAGCTTCTACACAGCGTCTATCTAGTAGTCTAAAATCTCCTGTGTCTTTTTGAATTTCTATTCTAGTAAAGGCTTGTAATACTTTATAGTACATTTTAGAGGTCATTTTCTTAAGCCAAGTTTCTCCCTCTCTGGATTTTCTTTTTGCATAAATATCGTCATAGCCCTCTTCCCAATATTTTAGCATCTCTGGTATTAGTTCTGGTGGATCTTGTAAATCTGCATCAATAATAACAACTGCATCGCCTTTGGCATAATCCAAACCTGCAATCATTCCTATTTCTTTTCCAAAATTCCTAGATAAATTTAAGTAACATACTCTTTTATCTTTTTCTCTTAGTTCTTGCATAATTTGCAAAGATTTGTCTTTACTTCCATCATTCACAAATAATATTTCAAAATCATACTTTTCGTTATTATCCATTAGTTGCTTTAATCTCTCATAGAGCATATCAAGTACTTCTTCTTCATTATAAGCTGGTACCAAAATAGTAACTAATTTTTTCTTTTCTTCCATGGAAAACCTCCCAATTAATTATTCTACTATTTAGTTATACCATATTTTTCTAATTTCGTAAAGTTATTCATTATTTTTCAATTAATATTTAGTTTGAACAGTATTTTATTTTTAACGTCCCCTTGGCTCTAATTTGGCATGATTTAATAATTGATAGGTCTTACAAATATTACATTCTTTGCAAATAGAGACTCTTCCTTCAAAAATTAATTTTAACGTGTTAATAAATTCATCTTCTTCATCAATTAAATGAATTTCTAATTTTTCTGGTAATAAAGTTAATAATGTATTTAATGCAAAATCATTTGAAGAAAACGAAATATCTGATAAATATTGTGCATTATAAATATTATCTGAAACAGAAACAATGTTTTTATGCTCATCTAATAAAATAGATTCTCCATTCATATAAATCAAATGCAATATTCCGGTGTTTACTGGTTTTGAATCTACATATATTCGCAATAAGTTAATAAATTCTGTATATTCTTTTTCTATAATAAACTGATTAACCGCATTGTCTGTCATATTATCTAAGCAATGATAATATTTGTCTAAGCGAAAGTTAACAAAACCATCTAATACCATAAACTTATTTTCTTGCATGTATTTCATTGCTTCTTTTTTGATATATTCTTGGTTCTCTATTAATTTTAAATACTCTTCTGTTTCCTTCATTTGAATGCAATTATCTAATATTTTCTTTCTCTCATATTCATCAAAGTAGAAGTAATTATAATTAATGAGTTGTTTTATCATTTTTTCCTCATAAAACTCTATAATTACTTCTTCTATTAAGCTACCCAAAAAATCATAGAAGTTAGTAGGGTTATCTCCATAGTAGTGAATAATCATATTTTCATATATTCTAAATTGATTTTTTGAATAAATCAAACTTTCGAAATTGATTTCTTCTATTCTATTTAGTAGATAATCCAAAATATTACTATCATTAGTTTTGATACAAAAAGACTTCATTTATTTTCTCCTTTCCTTCGTATTATCTACTAAAATTCACTAGATATTCATATTTTATTCTTTGTGCAGTAAAATGGTAACATGTTCCATTAGAAGATTTCATAAATACTTTGATATCCATTCTTCAAATTATATACTTCTTCATATCCCATTTGTATCAACAGTTGTTGTGCTTGTTTACTTCTACTTCCAGAACTGCAATATACAATAATACAAGTATCTTTATTAGGAATTTTTTTTTGAATTTGTTTTGTTATATCATATAATGAAATATGAATTGCCTGAGGTAAGTGTCCTTCTTCATACTCTTGTTTACTTCTTACATCTATTAAAATTGCATTGTTTTGCCTCATCTTTTTCTTTAAATCTTCATAATTAATTTCTTTTGTATTACTACTACGATTTAAAAATTGTTTGATTCTCTTTATCATTTTTACCACTTTTCCTTTTTTTATTCTTTTCAATAAAATTGCTTTTTTACTAAATAATGGTTTGGCTTAATTTTTTCGTTCAAGCTCTATATATTGCAAAAGTGCAGACCGCGTAAGCGACCAAACGGAGTGGCTTTTGCCACGCAGTGCGAATTGGAGCAGTTTTCTTACTAGTATGTGCAGAAAATCGTAGATTTTCTTGCACAATTGAAAATTGCGACACCAAGGTCAAACGTTGCAATAT
>CALXQF010000084.1 GCA_944390505.1 uncultured Clostridia bacterium
AGGAGGAAAAAGGAATGGAATTAAAAGGATCAAAAACAGAAGCTAATTTAAGAGCTGCATTTGCTGGTGAATCAGAGGCTAGAAATAAATACACTTATTTCGCAAGTGTAGCAAAAAAAGAAGGATATGAGCAAATTGCTGCTATCTTTTTAGAAACAGCTGAAAATGAAAAAGAACATGCAAAACTTCATTTTAAATATTTAAATGGAATTGGAGATACAAAATCTAATTTAGTAGATGCTGCAGCAGGTGAAAATTATGAATGGACAGACATGTATGCAAACTTTGCTAAAGTTGCAGATGAAGAAGGGTTTACTGAAATTGCAGCTACATTTAGAGGAATTGCAGAAGTAGAAAAACACCATGAAGAAAGATATAGAAAACTAATTGATAATCTTGGAAATGGTGAAGTATTTAAAAAAGGAAGTATTACTGTTTGGAAATGTAGAAACTGTGGACATATTCATGTTGGTACAGAAGCTCCAACCGTTTGCCCAGTTTGTAAACATCCACAATCTTATTTTGAAGTAAATTGCGAGAATTACTAATAAAAATCTGGTCTAAAATTTGACTAAATTTATTTTATCAAAAGTAGTAGAATTGTCTTTTGAAATTTTTAAGCCTTGCGTGGGCGACCATTGTGACAGCTGTTCGAGGCATTTATGCCGAGTTACAGATGTCCAAAAGGGGAAAGGTTTTAAAAATTGAAAAAGACAATTCTACTACTTTAATGATATATTATAATATTTTAGACCAGATTTTTATTTACAGCAAGCACCTTCGCTCTCCCAATTAAATCATATTCTCTCACATCTGTAATCTCACATTGTACAAACTGACCATTCTCTAATGGTTCACTGCTTGTAAAATAAACTACGCCATCTGTTTCTGGTGCATCCATATAACTCCTACCAACATAATATTTTTGATTTTTAGTTATTCCTTCTACTCTCACTTCTTGCAAAGTTCCTATTTTGTTTTGTAAATTCTGTTTTGAAATCTGTTGCTGTAATTCCATAATTTTTTGATATCTACTTTTTTTCGTAGAAGGATGAATTTGCTCTTTTAATTTGGCCGCAGGAGTTCCTTCTTCTTTTGAATACATAAAAGCACCTAATTTATCAAATTTGGCTTCTTTTAAAAATTCATATAGTTCTTCAAATTCCTCTTTCGTTTCACCTGGAAATCCCACCATTACTGTAGTACGTAAAATAACATCTGGTAGCTTATTTCTTAATTTTGCAATTAAATTTCGAATACTTTCTCCATCACTTTGCCTATTCATCCTTTTTAGCACTCTATCTGCAATATGTTGAATCGGAATATCAAAATAATGGCAAATTTGTGGATGATTTTTCATTACTTTAATTAATTCATCTGTAATTGTTTCTGGATAAGCATACAAAAATCGAATCCATTTAATTTCACTTATTTGACAAAGCTTTTCTAATAATTCTGCAAGCATTGGTCTACCATAAATATCTATTCCATATTTTGTAGTATCCTGTGCAGTTAAAATAATTTCTTTGTATCCTTTTTTTGCTAAATCATTTGCTTCTTCTATGATACTTTCTATTGGTCTGCTTTCTAATGGACCTCTTATTTTTGGTATTGCACAATAAGTACAGCAATTACTGCACCCATCTGCTATTTTTAAATAAGCATAATTTTTCCCTGTTGTAATCACCCTTTGCGTCCTTTGCATAAACGCAATTTTTTCTTCCTTATTTTCTACTTCAAGTAAGTCTGTAATCTGTTCCCATAATGTATCATAATCACTATATTTAATGTATAAATCCACTTCTGGTATTGCTTTTTCTAACTCTTCTTTATATCGTTCTACTAAACATCCCATTACAATTAAGAATTGGCATTTGTCCTGTTTATATTCTGCCATTTCTAAAATCGTATTAATTGCTTCCTCTTTTGCTGATTCTATAAAACCACATGTATTAATTACAATAATATCTGCTTTTCCTGCCTCACTTACAATTTCATAATGATTTTTTTGAAATAATGCAATTGTTTTTTCTGTGTCTACTAAATTTTTATTACATCCTAAAGATACAAAACCTACTTTCATATTTAACCCCTTTATCCTTTCTTTGAAGTACAATAAACTGAATTTGTTTCAGCCAAAATTCAATTTTCTGTTATTTCAACTAGATGACATTTTTTATTTTCTACTTTGTTTTTTTCTTCATTCATTGCATTATTTCTATTATTAATTTTATTATATTTTCCTTATATAAAACTTTCTCTAAAAAATGATCACATCTTATCCCAGAAATTATTCAGTCTGCCCTACTACTTCCTCTAATAAATCTAGTCCTTTTAACAATTGTTCATAAGTTTCTTTTGACACAATTTCTGTATTTCCATTTGCATATGCTTTTGCAGTTCCTTTCATATCAATTAATTCATAACGGTTTTCTGCTTGTTGACCATTATCTAGAACATAAATAGGTGTATAGTCAACTTTGCTTAATACCACTTTTCCATCTTCTCCTCTTTTTCTTAATTCAATATTTAGTACTAATTCTACTTTGGAGTTTTCATTATTAATTGATGAAATATAATTTCCTAATGAATAAGCAATAAAAACATTATCTCCCTCTTTATTTTGTTTTATTTCCATAGGTTGAATGACTGCAGGGTGATTCCCTAAAATTACGTCTGCACCATTATCAATTAAGAACTCAGCAATTACTTTTTGTTCTTGACTTGGCTCATTTGCATAATCATCTCCCCAATGCATAATAACAATAGTAAATTCTGCATTTGCATTTGCATGTTCTAATTCTTCTTTGGATATTTCTTTATTAAAAATGTTCAAACTTTCTAGTTCTTCTTGTGATTTATTTTCTTGATTTTCTACTCCATAAGTATAAGATAAAAATGCAATTCTAGTGTCTTTTACTGTTTTTATTTCAATTGTTTTTTCATCTAACCTATCTCCTACTGTTGTAAAACCTAATTCTTCTAAGTAGTCTTTTGTTTCTTGTAGTCCTTCTACTCCATAGTCTAGGCTATGATTTGTACTAATACTTACTAGATTAACTCCTGAATTTTTCACTGCTTGTGCAAATTCTTTTGGACTATTTCGATTTCCATATCCAGAATAGGAATTAGCAGTGAAACTTGTTTCCATTGTCCCTAAAATAATATCACTTCTTTGAATAAAGCTAGTAATATTTTGAAACATCGGCTCAAAAGAATAAGTTTCTGAATCTTGCCTATAGGCATCTTGTAGCATTTCTTCTCCACATAAAATATCTCCTACTGCTGAAAGTCTAATGATATTATCTCTTGTATTACTATTGGTATCTGCTATGTTTTGGATAGTTTCTTCAAAAATAGATTCAATTTCTTTGTTTAACTCTTCTCTTTGCTCTGCTAATAGTTTTTCGTCTTGTATATGTCGATAGGAAATTGTGCCTACACAAACAAGAATAATAACTGCTAAAATAGCTAAGAGAATTAAAAAAGTTTTGAGACTCATAATATCTGTTAATTTTCTAATAGTACGTTTATTTCTACGATTTCTTGCCATTTGTATCACCTGCTTATAATCTATCACATTTTTCGAAATAAGTAAACAAAAATCGACTGCAAAATTTGACAAGGTTGCCCTTAAAAAATACACCTTTACATCAAATTTTTTTCGGTGTGATTTTAAAACTTTATATTAAATATAAAAACCCCGCTTTAGCCGTAAGATGAATGAAATTTTAAGGACCTGTTTACACAGGTGGGTGTCTTGTTGAATGCTCCTGGGTTTCTTATAGAAATATATAAGCATACACGCCACATTCAAAGGCGGACTCCCTTTTAAAATTTGTTGGTTCTAAAATTCCAGTCTACACGCACTATGCAGGGAAAAATAAAATCTATTTGATTGTTATAATTATCATAGCACAAATCAGTTAATGATGCAAATACTTTTTTCTTGAATTTGATGAATTAATACTCAATATCTCTTGCTTTCTTTCATTTTCTTTCTTATTATCATTTCTTTTTCTTTTTTCATATTTGCATTTTTTTATATTTTATGATATCGTAATTTTATTATAAACAATTTTGCTTATAATAATTGGCAATTTCTGCTACCATGCAAATTGTAGCATACATTTAAAACGAAAAGGAGCAAAATAAAAATGAAAACAAAGGAAAAAAACGCAAAAAATAAATTTTTCATTTATTTCAAAAACAATTGGGTTCCTTTTGCACTTCTAATTATTTCTATATTGATTATTATTGTTTTATCCAGTTATTTTATTAGCAACTTTATTCGGTAAAAAAAGTCTTGAAAAAGGAATTGAAGGAATTTCAGAAGCTAGTAAAAATCCTTTATTTTCTTTAGAAAAAGTTTATTGTTACAGTAATGCAAATGCTATTAGTAAGACATCTAGTAGAGCTATGTGGAATTTAGATATTAGTCAATATACAGATATTGCATTGTTTTTAAAAATACATAATGAAAATGAAACATTAACACAAGAATTGCTACAACAGCGAAACGCAGAAAATATCAGTGTTGTTGAGCAGTCTGCTAAAACTACTATTTCTGAACTTTATATTGATCATATTCGTTTTTCTAATACTTCTACGGGTCATCTAAGTTTCAACTATCAGCCATTTTCTAAATTTGGTAAAATAGAAGATGAAAATTTAACTGAAGAAAATGTACAATCAGACAAAATAACATTTACACTAATAGCTAATTCTGAAGATGTAGTTAGCAATACTTCTTCTAACGCACAAATCGATAAAAATTTAACCATACCAATCACACTTCGTTACTTAAACAGAAATATTCAAACAGATTATACTATTAGTAATATTACAGAACCCTTAACCTTTGATGGCAGTTTATTAAAAAGATCTTATATTCCAATCTCTTCTATTCAAAATACAGTTTCTTTTACTATACATATAAAAAATGGATTAGGTGATGAATATGTATATCAAATGAGTTTAACAATTCCTTTACAAAATGAAGAAAATACAAAAAGTATTTATGATGGAAGTTATACAGAAGAAAAAGAACTTACTAATCAATTTTTCTTATTGAATTATTAATGTCTATTATAAATGTTACTTTAAAGTAAGCATTTCGTTTCCATTATCAAAAAGAGACTTTAGAAATTATCGTTATCTAAGGTCTCTTTTTTGATCAAAAATTATTATATATCATCTGCTTCTATTCTGAAATCTTTGAAGTTAGCTACATCTGCAGTTGTAGTAGAATTTAATTGCTCAGTTCCTCCTGCTGGTATTGTTGGCATTACAGGATATGTTACATCAATTACTTCATCGTTTTCTCCTAGAAGTGTTAATTTTACAATTTATGCTTCATGGTCTGTACTAGCATTATTTTTAACATCTGCTAATATTACAGTTCTACCATTTTGGCTTGTAACTTGAATGTTACTAATTTCTAGGTTGTTGTATGTTTTACACCTTGTAGATCTTCACTAGTATTTAGTTTGGTTCCATCATTTAATTCTGTTGTATATTTTTCTTCATTTGCTGTATTTGTAGTGTTCGTTGTAGA
>CALXQF010000085.1 GCA_944390505.1 uncultured Clostridia bacterium
TTCCACTCCTGAAGCTACTATCCATCTTCTTACTTTTGCATTGGTCAAAAAAATTCCTCTTGTAATTGCCACTACTGGTTTTTCACCAGAGCAAAAGAAAAAAATATTAGAAGCAGCTAAAGAAATTCCTATTTTTCAGTCTGCCAACATGTCTTATGAGATTTCTTTAATGAATCGTCTTTGTGCACAATTATCACAAGAATTACCAGATGCAGAAATTGAAATTGTGGAAGTTCACCATAATAGAAAAAAAGATGCTCCAAGTGGTACTGCTCTTATGCTTGCTGACAGCATTAATGATGCAAATCACCATAAATATCATTATGATTTTAATAGATTGAATAAGTCTGAAAAAAGAGAACAAAATGAAATCGGTTTCTCTAGTATTCGTGGTGGCAACATTGTAGGAGAACACTCTGTTTTATTTTTTAAAGAAAACGAAACTTTTGAAATAAAACATACTTGTTATTCTCGTAGTATTTTTGCAGAAGGTAGTATAAAAGCTGCTGAATTCATTATCAGGCAACAGCCTGGTTATTATGCTAAAATATCAAATTAAAACATAAATTCTTGATAACTTTTAAAATTCAATTAAAATTATTAAAAATAAAAAAACAAGTGTATCAAAAATCACTCTCTCCATTAACCTTAAAAAATATTTACAATTTTTAGGGCTGTTTTTTCCTGAATATGTTGCAGAATAAATTTACAATTATCTAAATTTTCTACAGCTGTGGCATATTCTTTTGTTTCAATATCGGCTTTCAATTTTGCAAATTCAGTCCCTACCTTTTCTAATTCATCATGTTCAATATAATAAGCTAATTTTTCATATTTTGCATTCCAATTGTTTTCTATTTCTTGTATTTGTTTTCTAACTTCTTCCTGTATTACTCTTTCTTCTATTATATTACTTCTTAAGCTATCTAATTGTATGCTTATTTCCTCTACTGTTTGATTGGTATTATTTTGTGTAATAATATTTCCTATTACAATCAATGAAATAATAAGAATAGTAATCACAGTTTCTTTTAACATTTTTCTTTCTCTCCTCTTGTTTTTCTTTTCTATTTTATGTCTATCATAATTTTATTATTATCCTTATTTTTTCTTCTCCTTTGCTTGGCAAAAAATTTGTCCTTTCCCATCATAGGTAACAATCAGTGCTTCTTTTGGTGTGATATTGAACTTCTTTATTTGTTTTGCAAGCCATGTTTCATTTTTACCTATTTGTTTTAAATTTTCTGACATAATCTTTCCATCTACCACTAAATCATAGGAAATTCCTTCATACTCTGGCATGATGTTAAAATCTTCTGGTATAGTTGTTCTTTTATTTGGCTTCTGTATAACGGTAACTTGACCACTCGTTTCTAATATGGCATATTCTACGTCTCCAAGATTAACAATATTTTGTGCCCTTAACCTTTCCTGTAATTCATTAAGTGTGAATCTTTCTTTTTTTAATGCTTTTTCATCAATTTTTCCTCTATAAATTAAAATACTCGGTTTTCCACATAGCAAACCTCTTGCTCTCATACTTTTTATATTAATCACAGAAATTAAGAGATGCATCACTAATAAACCTAGGATAGGAATAATACCATTTGATATTGGAATTCCTGTATCTGCCATTGGTACAGATGCTAAATCTGCTATCAATATGGAAATAGCTAATTCAAATGGTTGCAATTGACCTATTTCTCTTTTTCCCATTATTCTCATTACAATTAAAACAATTATGTACAAAATGATGGTTCTAATTAGTATAATTAACATTTTATTACCTCCTAGGTCTTTGTTTTTGTTGTTTTGGTATATTTATTTTTAAAATAATGAATATTATTTATCTTGTTTCTTTCTCATTTTTTACTCTTAATATTCTTTTTATACATTAATTTCATTTTTAACAAAAAAAATAAAATTATTCATTTTAGAATAATTTTTATTTTGAACCATTTTTTATTTTAAAGTATTGTAGTTAATAATTATTTTTATTTTTCGAATTATTTTTGAATAAATTTTTCATTTTTGTTCATAATACATGATAGAAAACCATGAAATTTCATCATTGTAGATTCTTAAAATAGAATAATGTTAATGTTATTTAACATTATGATAAGGAGGTTTCAATTATGTCAGATAATCATGCAAACACACAATCAAGAACAAATACTAAAAGCACAGCATGGCAAATTATTGGTAGACTAGTAACTGCTGGTATCGTACTTGCCATTACTGCATTTTTTACACCAGGTTTTCAAATTAATAATATTTGGGCATTAGCAGCAGCTGCCATTGTTCTTACTATTATTGACTATTTAATTGTAAAATTTACAGGACTTCACGCAAGTTCTTTTGGTAAAGGATTTGTAGGCTTTGTACTTTCTGCAGTAGTATTATATGTAACCCAATATTTTGTAGCTGGCTATACAATATCTTGGATGGCTGCTATCATCGGTGCTTTAGTATATGGTGTTGTAGATTACTTCTTACCTGGCGAACAACAATAGGTTTATGACTAACAGAATAAAATGAAAAAGAAATGTATTAGAAAATAAATTCTATACATTTCTTTTTCATTTATATATAATAAATAATGTTCACCTATTAAATAAATCAATCTTAAAATTTCATTACAATTAAACTTATTTTCCTTTGTTCCAACCTTCTTTATTAGTTTGTCTTTCTCTTGCAACAGCTAGTGCTTCAGATGGTACATCTTTTGTAATAGTAGAACCTGCAGCTACTAATACATGATCTCCAATTGTAACAGGTGCTACAATATTAACATTAGAACCAATAAAACAATTATCTCCTATTTTGGTTTTATGTTTGTTTTTGCCATCATAATTGCAAGTAATTGTTCCACAGCCAATGTTACATTTTTTACCAATTTCACAATCTCCCATGTAAGACAAGTGTGGTACTTTAGAACCTTCCCCTATGATTGCTTTTTTTATTTCTACAAAGCTTCCTACTTTTACTTTGTTAGCTAGTTTGCATCCTTCTCTAATATATGCATTTGGACCAATATTACAATCTTCTCCAATGACTACCCCAGATTTAATAGTGGTATTTGGATGAATCACTGTATCTATTCCAATTTCTACATCATCATAAATATATGTTGTATTCATATCTTCAATGGTAACACCATTATTCATATGCATTGTGTTAATACGAATTCTTAAAATTCTAGTTAACATTTCTAATTGTACTTTTGTATTTAAACTTAATATTTCTGTTTCATCTTCTACTAAAAGCCCGCCTACTTTTTCTCCTACGGTTGTCATCATTTTAATAACATCTGTTAAATAATATAATCCAATACTGCTTTTTTGTAGTTTTCCAATAATATTGGTTATTTTTTCTATTTCAAAACAATATAAACCTACATTAACCTCTAAAATTCTTTTTTGTGCTTCTGTTGCTTCTTTTTCTTCTATAATTTCTGTGATTTTGCTATCTGTTCTAATAATCCTTCCATAACCTGATGGCTTAGTCAAAATTCCTGTAAGTATTGTTGCTGCTTCTTCCTCTTTTTGAGACTTTTCTACTAAAGTTTGAATCGTTTCAGGTTTGATGAGAGGAATATTACCATTTGCAATTAATACTCTGCCTTTTTTCCCTTCTAAATAACTGCTAGCTTGCATAATAGCATGACCTGTTCCTAAACATTTTTCTTGGTATAAATATGTTACTTCATCTTTTAAAATTTCCTCTATTTCTGATTTGTTTTCTCCTACAATAACAGCTACTTCACTAATGCCTGCTTTTTTAATACTGTCTACTACTCTTTTAATAACTGGCTTTCCATATAGCTCTTGTGCTAATTTTGATTTTTTTGATTTCATTCTATTGTCAACACCTGCTGCCATTACTAAACCTATTACATTTTCCATACTTTTTCTTCCTTTCTATTAAGGCACAAATTCCAATAAATACTTTCGAAGTTTTAATGTTATTCAATCTTATCTTTCTTGTACCCTTTATAATATTTTAATGAAATATATTGATGTGGTTAGTTTTATTATATTATCAAGATTTCTTTGTTATGTTTTCACTATCTTATTGTTGCCTATTATATAATTTTGTTGCTGTTTCCGGACTATCATTTCCTTCTTTGTTTTTGACTGGTGCAAATTCTTCTTCTCTTTTCCCTCTTAAAATAGTAATATCATCATATCTGACAAAAGAATCAAAGATAAATGCTTCAAATTTATACACATTTGGCTCATTTGGTTCTACAAACTCTCCATTTGGCTTTAAAAAGCCTGATTTTTTAAATGCCGCATGATATGGCAATTTCACATCTGCTAAATTTTCTAAAACACTTCTATGAAATAAGTAGTTACCAATATTGACTTCTCCATAGAAAAGTTCTCCATCTTCGTCTCTTTCTTCTGCCATTTCTTCTGGTAAATCTATGTATTCAATAATTTTAGGTTTTCCATTCATTTTGCAAAACACACCAACTTTTTCTTTTGGATTAGTTTTCACAACTGATTTCGCACCTATTTTTTGATTTTGCTTTACTGTTAATCCTAATAATAATGGATCTACAAAATTGGATAAAACATTATCAACATTGCTGACAAAAATCCATTGGGTATTTTTTTGTTTCATATCTGATAATACTTCTGATTGTGCGATTGCTTCATAAATTCCACCATTGCCATCTGCTGCTTCTTTTATTGTTTTATTTTGGTCTAATATTACTTTTCCATTTGTATCAATTAATGGTAACTCTCCTTGTACAAAGAATTTTACTTTTTGTGAGTCATAACTAAAAAACTGCTTTTCTTCTAGAAATTTAACTGTTTGTGCATGGTTTTCTTTGCTTGTCATAATATACCAAGGAATTGTAACTCCATACTCCTTTTGTGCTTTTTTTAAAGTATCTACAATAATTTCAAATAAATATTTTTTACCATTTACTGTTTCTAATGCATAGGTTCCCTTTGGTCCTTTATGACCAAGCCTAGTTCCTTGACCACCTGCCATTGTAATAACAGCATACTGTCCTGAAGAAATAATCTTTCTTCCTATATTTTCTAATTCCTCTTTTTTTGCTTGATCTAATTTATATTTATCAACATACTTAATTGGTTCTATTTTCTTTTCTTCTATTTGAGGTTTTTGTTTTGTACTTTCATATAATTGTTGTAATTGTTCAAAATTAATTTTCTCAATTTGTTGTTCTAACTTTTCTTCTTCTTCTGGGGTTAAAATTGGTAAAAATTCTAATAGCTGTTCTTGATGATTTTGCTTTAGAATATCCACGATTTTCTTTTCCATAAAAGTCCCTCACTTATTTATTTTATGTTATATTTTATTACTGATTTTTGGATATGTTACTTTCCATATTTTTGCCATATATAGTTATATCATAAAATAAAAAAAAGTACAATATATTCGTAAAAAGCTTAATGTGAATTATCATTTGGAATTCCGGAATATTAATAAAAACTGAAATAAGTTTGGTGATATAATATAGCTATGTT
>CALXQF010000086.1 GCA_944390505.1 uncultured Clostridia bacterium
AAAACCTGAATAGAAAAGAAACATTTAAATATTTTAAAATAAAAATCGACCAAAAGATTGCAAAAAAAAAATAGCAATGGTATAATTTGTTATGTAAATAGATATACAAAAGAAGGAGGAGAAAAATTACTATGGTAGGAGTATTATCTTTTGTTGTTAGTATTATTGGTGTTATAATGAGTCTTTTTGAAAATTTAAGACTAGCATCTTTTGCAATTGCTATTCTATCTATTATTATTGCTACTATTTCAGCATATTACAAAGATAAGAAAGAAAGCAAAGAAGGAGCTACAAAAGATTCAAGAGCTTTAGAAGTAGGTTCTATCATTATAGCAGGAGCAACATGTGTAAGTTACTATGTATTTTTATTAATTGCATAAAAAAGAAAACAAAACGTATTATACTAACTGTTCAGTTCGCTTGAACGGTTAGTATTTTTTGTTACAATTTTATATTAGATAAAATATATTACTAGAATAACTTAAATGATATATTAAGCTAATATGCAAAGCGAAAATGTATTGAATTAGTACGAAAAAATAAAATATAAAGTACTATGAAACAAGAGTAAGAGTAATAACTCAACTATTTAGAATGAAAGAAAGGAAAAATTATTGAATTATCTAATACTTTCGGTAATTAAACAATAATGCAAAAATGAAAATTAGTATGAAAAAGAAAATCAGTAGTTTTATAAAAATTCATATTTCAAAAATTGTATTATTTTTTCTAGGAAGAGGAATTCAAACTTTATATCAAAACGATACCATAGTACATCATGAGATTGAAAATTGGAAAGAAAACTTTGTTATTCAGATTACAACAGAAAATCATGATATTAATTGGAAAATTCAAAAAAAGAATGGAAAAATCATTCGTGCATTTGGAGAAAAAGAGGATTTATCGATTTCTTTTAAAAGTGCAGATATTTTATTTCGACTAGTCACAGGAAGACTAGGAGTTGCTCAAGCATATGCTCAGCATCGCTTTTTACTAAAAGGAGAAATAAGAGAAGCGATGTCTTTTGTACGTGTGATTGATAGAACAGAAGGATATTTATTTCCAAAATTTATGACAAAAGGAATTTTAAAAGAAATTCCAAAAAGAGAAAAATCAATATTAGAAGTATATGGGAGGTTATTATTACAATGATACCAGATTATTATGAGTTCTGTAATAGTACAAAAATACTATCAGGAGAATATGCTTTAGAAAATATACCAGTAGAGTTAAAAGCACTAGGAGCAAAAAAGGCTCTTATTCTTTGTGATGAGACTTTAAAAAAGATAGGTACTATGCAAATTGTGTTAGATGCTATTTTGGATCAAGGAATAGAAATAAGGGCAGAGTTTACAAAAATTCCGCCAGATTCTTCTATTGATGTGATAGAACAAGTTGTAACAATTTATCAAGAAAAAGCGTGTGATTGTATCATTGCAATAGGTGGAGGTTCTGTTATTGATACTGCAAAAGGTGTGAGAATGATACTTTCACAAGGAGTCAGCAATATGATGGAATTAGCTGGTTGCGAGATGATTACTTATGGAAAACATATTCCTTTTATTGCAATTCCTACCACTTCTGGAACTGGTTCTGAAGTAACTTTAGTAGCAGTGATTTTAAATCAACTTCAAAATGTCAAAATGGAGTTTATTTCTTATTATTTATTACCAGATGTAGCAGTATTAGATACACGTATGACAATGGGTTTACCACCAAAAATGACTGCTACAACAGGAATGGATGCTTTATGTCATGCAATAGAAAGCTATACTTGTATGCAAAAAAATCCATTAAGTGATAGTTATGCTACAGCAGCTATTGGATTAATAAGGGATAATCTAATAGAAGTTTGTAAAAATGGAAAAGATAAAAAAAGAAGACTAGCAATGGCAAATGCTTCATTAATGGCAGGGGTTGCATTCTCTAATTCAATGGTTGGAATGATTCATGCTATTGGCCATGCTTTGGGGGGAGTAAGCAGAGTACCACATGGAGAAGCAATGGCCATTTTAATGCCATATTGTATGGAATATAATTTAGACTGCTTAGAAGAACTTTATGCTGAATTATTGTTACCATTAGCAGGACCAGAAGTATATAGTAATACGCCAAAAGAAGAGAGGGCAAAAAAGACCATAGAAGTGGTGAAAAATATGAGAGAAGAGTTAAATAAACTCACCGGATTACCACTTCTATGATGCTTGACTTGACAAATACATTAACTAAATTATAGGAGGGAATAGTCTTTTAGTAGACGAAAGATTTCATACTAAAAGAAAGAAAAATGGATATAGAGAAAATAGTAAAAAAGCAAAAAACGTTTTTTATGACGGGGAAAACCAAAGAGGTCAAATATAGAAAAGAAGCTTTAAAGAAATTAAAACAAAAAATAATAGAATTAGAACCAGAAATTAATCAAGCTTTAAAAGCAGATTTAAACAAATCCGAAACAGAAAGTTATATGGCAGAAACAGGGATGGTACTTAGTGAACTTTCTTATGCAATTAAGCATATCAAACAATGGAGCAAAGAAAAAAAGGTAAGAACGCCATTATCACAATTTCATGGAAAAAGTTATTATTTTTATGAACCATATGGGGTTACCTTAATTATATCACCATGGAATTATCCTTTCATGTTAGCCTTAGATCCATTAATAGGAGCAATTGCAGCAGGTAATTGTTGTATCATAAAACCATCTGAATATGCACCAAATACAGCAAAAATAATGAAAAAAATGATAGAAGATATTTTTCCAAGCGAGTATATTACTGTGATAGAAGGCGGAGTAGAAGAGACAACACAACTTTTAAAGCAAAGACTAGACTATATCTTTTTTACAGGAAGTGTATCTGTTGGCAAAATTATCATGAAAGTAGCTTCTGAAAAATTAATTCCTGTTACATTGGAATTAGGCGGAAAAAGTCCATGCATTGTAGATGAAACAGCAGATCTTTCCCTTACTGCAAAAAGAATCCTATTTGGAAAAATATTAAATGCAGGTCAAACTTGTGTGGCACCAGATTATTTATTAGTTCAGAAAGATGTAAAAGAAAGATTGATAAAAGAATTAGAAAAAAATATTGCAAAATTTTTAGGAGAAAATCTACTAAAAAACCAAGATTATGTTAAAATGATCAATCAAAAACAATTTGACCGAATGAAAGAATTATTAAAAGACCAAAAAATTATTTTCGGGGGAAATATTGATGAAGCAAACCAAAAAATAGAGCTTACTTTA
Organism: uncultured Clostridia bacterium; assembly: GCA_944390505.1. Lineage (GTDB taxonomy): Bacteria > Bacillota > Clostridia > TANB77 > CAG-508 > CAG-273. The sequence continues at coordinate 3,245 of CALXQF010000086.1, forward strand.
ATAGATGAGCCAAGCTTAGATAGCAAAGTAATGCAAGAAGAAATTTTCGGACCAATTTTGCCAATTCTTTCATTTGATAAAATAGAAGAAGCAATAGACTTTATTAGGCAAAGAGAAAAGCCGTTGGCACTTTACTTATTTACGAAAAATAGAAAAGTAGAAGAAAAAGTAAAGACAGAAGTTTCTTTTGGTGGGGGATGCATTAACGACACTATAATTCATTTAGCTTCTAATCATTTAGGTTTTGGAGGAGTTGGTAATAGTGGTATGGGAAATTATCATGGGAAAAGAAGTTTTACAACTTTTAGCCATGAAAAAAGTATCGTGAAAAAATACACATGGATTGATTTACCAATGAGATATATGCCATATACTAAAACAAAAGAAAAAATAATAAAAATATTCTTAAAATGATATCAAAGTCTTATCTATATTTTTAGATTGTTAAATAAAAAGCTAATCAATAATAAAATTAAGATAAAAACATAATGTTTTCCTAAAAAAGTAAGCAAATTAGGAACATAAGTAAATTGATTTTTAATAATATCTATGAATAACCTAATAATCGTATAAAAAATAAAAATAAAAACAGGGATACTTAGAATATTTTGATATACAGCTTCAGAAAATTGAAAATGAAGTAAAGACATAAATGCTCTAGTCATGCCACAAGCAGGACAAGAAATGCCAGTAACTGTTTTAAAAAGACATGTTACTGGCATTAATGCTACAAAACATAAAAAACTAATTAAAATAATGAAAATAGCAAAATTTTTTAGACGATTCATTTGACTAATCCTTTAATGGATTTCCGTTTCCATCAGTATTAATACTTCCTGTTAAAATTAAAATTCCTTCAACTAATCCCCAAATAGCAGATGCCCAAGATAAAGTTCCACAACTTAAAATAGAAATTAATAATTGTGCTACAGCTTTTCCAGTGTATCCTAAATAAAAATTATGAACACCTAAAGCTCCTAAGAAAATACCTAATAAACCAGCAGCAATTTTAGATTTAGCTTGTGGATTATATGATTGGTTCATGTTATTGTTCATATTGTTATAATTTCCACCGTTATTCATATTCATGTTGTTATTCATATTAGCATTTTGATTTGCTGCATTTTTGCAGTCTTCACAAAGTTCTTGACCATCATCTATTGGTTTCCCACATTGTTTACAAAACATAATTGTTTCCTCCTTTTATTAACTTATACTTTAATTATACAATATTCTACAAAATTTGCAAGTATTTTTTATAAATATCTGCAATTTCATCTATTAATAAATATGACAAATATTAAATTTATATTACATTTTTGTTACAGATGGAAAACAGTAGAAAAGCATAACATGCGTTGCAACTCTGTTTTTTACCAAATAGTCTTGTAATATGTATGCAAAAATGATAAAATTTAGAAATAGAAATCATACGAGGAGGATATTATCATTGGAAAAACAAACAATCTATGACTTACTGATGAAACAGCTTAAGAATAGTAGCATTAAAGTAGATGAACCAATGAAACAACATACCAATTTCAAAATTGGTGGAAATGCCGATATTTATGTAGTAGCAAAAACAGTAGAAGATATTAAGCAAGTAAGCAAATTTGCAAAAGAAAATGCAATTCCACTTACCATAATAGGAAATGGAAGTAATGTATTAGTAGCAGACAAAGGGATTAGAGGAATTGTATTAAAAATAGCATTAGATGATATAGAAATACAAAAAGAAAAAGAGTATGCCATTATTCAGGTAGGAGCAGGTGTTCCACTTGGGAAATTAGCACAGATATTATTAAAAGAAGGTATAGGAGGCTTTGAATTTGCAGCAGGAATTCCTGGAAGCATAGGAGGAGCTATTCGTATGAATGCAGGAGCTTATGGTGGAGAGATAAAAGATAGCATTAAGGAAGTTACCTATATGAACCAAGATAATGAAATAATCTCTATTCCAGGGGAAGATTGTCAATTTTCCTATAGACATAGTTTCTTTAGCAAAGGAAATATGATTATTCTAAATGCAACTATTCAATTACCATATACAGAAAAACAAAATATTCAAAATAAGATGGAAGAATATGCACAAAGTAGAAAAGAAAAACAGCCAATTGAATTTCCATCTGCAGGAAGTACTTTTAAAAGAGGAGAAGATTTTATCACAGCAAAATTAATTGATGAATGTGGTTTAAAAGGCTACAAAATAGGAGATGCACAAGTATCTATCAA
>CALXQF010000087.1 GCA_944390505.1 uncultured Clostridia bacterium
ATTAGCTCTTTTGTATCTTTATTTTGGTAATATAATGTTACAATTGTTTGCCTCATCTGCTCCTCTGTTATTTCCGCTTCTGGCTCGATTTCATTTTCTTGTACTTCTCCTGTATTTTGCATCCATAAATAAATTCCCACTGCAATAATTGCTATAATCAAAACTCCTATGATTATCCAAAAGTATTTCTTATTCATAATAATCCTCTCCTTTTAACTTGTACTATTGGTTCATCATATGTCCATTTTGTGAAAATTAGAACTTAAACACAAAATTTATTGACTTTCTATCATAAATGTAGTAAAGTAAGGAAAGATTTTATCTGGAAATTTTTAGGAAATAAAGTCAAGATATAGTTTGTCCTATATTAGCTTAGTGAAAGGAGTGATGGTTTTATGGCAAAAGTTAAAGACCCTGTTAGCGGTTTTTCTCATTTATTTGGTGCAGTTCTTTCTATTGCAGGATTAGTATTTTTAATTATTTATGCTGCAAAATTTGGAGAAGGTGCTTGGGATGTTGTTTCCTTCACTATTTTTGGCAGTGGACTTATTTTATTATATACTTTTAGTAGTTTATATCATTTATTAAACCTAAAAGAAGAAGCAACTAATGTATTTCGTAAATTTGATCATATTATGATTTATATTTTAATTGCTGCTACTTATACTCCTGTTTGTTTAGGTCCTTTAAGGGGTCCTTGGGGTTGGAGTATTTTTGGAGTTGTATGGGGAATTGCAGTGATTGGCATATTCTTAACTATTTTTTGGTTAAATGCTCCTAGATGGCTAACAACAGGGCTTTATTTAGCAATGGGTTGGACAGTTATTGTTGCTATCTACCCTATGATTACTATTTTTTCTAGTTTAAATGCTTTAGGTTCACTTTGGTGGTTACTTGCTGGCGGCATTTTTTATACCATTGGTGGTATTATTTATGGCTTAAAATGGCCTCATTTAAAAAATAAATATTTTGGTTTTCATGAGATTTTTCATATTTTTATTTTATTAGGTAGTATCTGTCATTTTATTTTTATTTTTAATTATGTGCTTTATATTTAGTCTATCTTTATAATACAATTTAATATGATTGTCACATTTCAAAATAAAAAAATTTTTTTAATTAAATTTGGATATAATTACTTGTATTTTTCGCTCTCGTTTTTATTGACATTTTGTCCTTTTTTATGTAAAATTAAAGTTGATTTTGAAAGAACTTTTTTGTTTTTTCTTATCACTAGTTATCATTTTTGAAACTTGTTTTCATATAACTAGTATTAATTAATGTACATAAAAAGGAGATATAGATTTAATGAAACAATTATTACATGTTGGCCTAGATGTAGGTTCTACCACTGTAAAAATCGTGATTATGGACGAAAATTTAAATACGATATATACAGATTACCAAAGGCATTTTTCAGATACTAAAAATACAGTTTGTAATGTATTAGAAAATTTAGCAAATCAATATGAAGATGCTCAGTTTAGTATTGCTCTAACAGGTTCAGGTGCAATGAGTGCAGCTAAATTTTTAGATTTACCATTTATTCAAGAAGTAGTTTCTTGTAAAAGAGCGGTTGAAAAATATATACCACAGACAGACGTTGTAATTGAACTTGGTGGGGAAGATGCTAAAATCATTTATTTTGACAAATCAATTGAACAACGTATGAATGGTACTTGTGCAGGTGGTACAGGAGCTTTTATTGATCAAATGGCTTCTCTTTTACATACTGACCCAACAGGGCTTAATGAACTTGCTAAAAATCATAAAATGATTTACCCAATTGCCTCTCGTTGTGGTGTTTTTGCCAAAACTGACGTGCAACCATTATTAAATGAAGGTGCAGCAAAAGAAGATATTGCCGCATCTATTTTCCAAGCAGTTGTTAATCAAACCATTAGCGGTCTTGCTTGTGGTAGACCAATTCGTGGAAAAGTTGCATTTTTAGGTGGTCCATTAAACTATTTATCTGAACTTCGTAACCGTTTTATAGAAACACTACATTTAGAAGGAGATAGTATTATTATTCCAGAAGAAGCACACTTGCTAGTTGCAAAAGGTGCAGCTTTAGATTCTGTTTATTCTTCTCACCCTATTACTGTAGAAAAATTAAGAAGTAAAATTGAAATGTTACGTGTTTCTCATGATGATACCACCGAGCCACTTGTTCCTTTATTTTCTATTGATGAAGAATATAAAGAATTTAAAGAAAGACATGATAAAGAAACTGTCAAAAAAGGAGATTTAAAAACCTATCAAGGTGACTGTTTTGTAGGAATTGATGCTGGTTCTACTACGACCAAATTAGTAGTGATTGACCGTGAAGGAACTCTTTTATATTCCCTATATGGTAGTAATGAGGGTAACCCATTACAAAGTGTTATTAAAATGTTAAAAGAGTTATATGCTATAAAACCAGAAAAAGCCATTATTCGTTTTAGTGGTGTAACAGGTTATGGTGAAAAACTAATTCAAACTGCTTTAAATGTCGACTTGAATGAAATTGAAACTATTGCCCATTATACAGCAGCAAAGCAATTCATGCCTAATGTAACCAGTATTGTAGATATTGGTGGACAAGACATGAAATATATTCGTATGAAAAATGGTGCTATAGACAACATTATGCTAAATGAAGCTTGTTCTTCTGGTTGTGGTTCTTTTATTGAAACATTTGCTAAAAGTTTAAATTTATCAATTGAAGAATTTGTAAACTCTGCTTTGGAGGCTAGAAAACCAGTTGATTTAGGTTCTAGATGTACTGTATTTATGAACTCTAAAATTAAGCAAGCGCAAAAAGAAGGTTATAGTGTAGGGGATATTTCTGCTGGCCTTTCTTACTCTGTTATTAAAAATGCAATTCAAAAAGTAATGAAAGTAAGAGATGTCAAAACATTAGGTGCCCATATTGTTGTACAAGGTGGTACTTTCTATAATGATGCGGTTTTACGTGCTTTTGAATTAATTGTTGGAAGAAATGTAGTAAGACCAGATATTGCAGGATTAATGGGGGCTTATGGTGTTGCTTTACTTGCGAAAGAGCAATATGAAGCTAATTTAGATATGGAATATGTTTCTACTCTTTCTAAATTAGAAGATTTAGATAAACTAGAAATTGATATTACACATGTACGTTGTAATGGATGCGAAAATCATTGTCTATTAACTATTAATAAATTTAATAATGGTGCAAGATATATTTCTGGAAACCGTTGTGAAAAAGGTGCTGGAATTGTTTCTGAAAAGAAAGATCTACCAAATATTATGAAATATAAATATGAAAGAATTTTTGGTTACACTCCTTTAGAGGAAAAAGATGCTCCTCGTGGTACAATTGGTATTCCAAGAGTATTAAATATGTACGAAGATTACCCATTTTGGTTTACTTTTTTAACCAATTTAGGTTTCAGAGTAATATTATCTGAAAAAAGTAATCGTAAAACTTATGAAAAAGGAATGGAAAGTATGCCATCTGAATCAGTTTGCTTCCCTGCTAAACTTTCTCATGGGCATATTATTGGGTTAATTAATCAAGGAATTAAAACAATCTTTTATCCTTGTATGCCATATTCTAGAAAAGAATATGAAAAAGCAGATAATCATTACAATTGCCCTATTGTTATTTCTTATTCAGAAGTATTAAAAAATAATGTAGAAGAAATAAAAGAAAAAAATATTAAATTTTTAAATCCATTTTTGCCTTTTGAAGCAAAGACTTTAGCAGAAACTATACTAGGATTACCAGAATTTGAAGAATATCATTTTACGAAAAAAGAATTGCTACAAGCTGCTAAAAAAGCAGAAGAAGAATATCAAAAATGTAAAGCAGATATTCATGCAAAAGGTCAAGAAACTTTAGACCATATGAAAAAAAATAACTTAAAAGGTATTGTCTTAGCAGGTCGTCCTTACCATGTAGACCCAGAAGTAAACCATGGTATTGATACCCTAATTACTAGTCTTGGACTTTGTGTTTTAACAGAAGATAGCATCTCTAACCAGACAGAAGTAAAACGTCCAATTCGTGTTGTAGATCAATGGGTATATCATGCTAGACTTTATGCTGCTGCTGATTTTGTAGGAAAACATGATAATTTAGAATTAGTACAACTAAATTCTTTTGGATGTGGTGTAGATGCTGTTACAACTGACCAAGTAGAAGAAATTTTAAGCAGTTATGGTAAAATGTATACCTTAATTAAAATAGATGAAATTAACAATTTAGGTGCTGTTCGCATTCGTATTCGTTCGCTTTTAGCTAGTATGAAGAAAAGAGCACAAAACAAAGAAATTAAATCAGGTAATGGGGATTATGAACAACATAAAAAAATATTTACCAAAGATATGAAACAAGATTATACTATCTTAATTCCACAAATGGCTCCAATTCATTTTGAATTATTAGAGTCTGCTGTACGTGCTTCTGGCTATAAAGTAGAATTATTGAGAGAATGTACTTCTCATACAGTAGAAACTGGTTTAAAATATGTCAATAATGATGCTTGTTATCCATCTATTTTAGTAACTGGTCAGATGATTGAAGCATTAGAATCTGGAAAATATGATTTAAATAAAACAGCTTTAATCATGTCACAAACTGGTGGTGGCTGTAGAGCAACTAACTATATCGGATTTATTCGTAAAGCTTTAAAAGATGCAGGTTTTCCTGATATTCCTGTTATTTCTTTTAATGTAGTAGGAATGGAAAAAATGCCAGGATTTAAAATTACCATGCCATTAATTGAAAGATTATTGAAAATGGTAGTTTATGCAGATTTATTGCAAAAAATGTTAACTAAAAATAGAGCTTATGAAGTACATAAAGGAGAAACTCAAAAATTATTTGATGAATGGATGGAAAAATGCAAGAAATTGCTTGAAAAATCTACTATGAAAGAATTTAAACAAAGTATTTATGACATGGTAGATGATTTTGAAAAAATAGAATTAGACACATCTGTGGAAAAACCAAAAGTAGGTATTGTTGGAGAGGTATTAATCAAATATCATCCATTTGGTAATAACTTTATTGCTAATAAATTGGAAGAAGAAGGCGCAGAAGTAGTATTACCAGACTTTATGGGATTTATCAAATTTATTGCTACTCATAAAATTACCTTCAATCAATTAATTAAAACTGATAAAATGAAAGCAAAATTATTTAAAGCTGCTATTAAATTAATTGATATCTTGGAAAAAGATGCTGTGATTGCATTAAAAAATTCAAAAAAAGGTTATTTATTACCTTGCAATATTTTTGAATTAGAAGATAAAGTAAAAAATATTTTATCAATCGGAAATCAAACAGGTGAAGGTTGGTTCTTAACTGCAGAAATGATTGAATACATTGAGCATGGAATTCCAAATATTGTTTGTGTACAACCATTTGCATGTTTACCAAACCATGTAGTAGGTAAAGGAG
>CALXQF010000088.1 GCA_944390505.1 uncultured Clostridia bacterium
AAGAAGAATTTTCTAAAAAACAAGAACAAACATCAGATACGATGAGAAAACCATTTCAAGGAAATCATTACCCAAATCGATATCCAAACCGTCAAAATGATTATAATAATCACCAAAGAGACAATTATCAAAAGAGATATCCAAATCGTCAAGGTGATAACAATCAAAATAGATATAATAATCGTCAAGGTGATAATAACCAAAATAGATATGGAAACCGCCAAGGGGATAATAGACCGAACCGTTTTGGTAATAACCAAAAGCCACCATTTAACAGAAATAATAGACCTTTAGATAGTCGTGGTATTGATCGTAATATTAAAGATATTATGGCTTCTGAGATTATAGAAAAAGAAGATAAAAGAGATATTAGCACAAGAGCAATTGACAAAGAAAAGGCAAACAGACATGAAGATAATAAGGCAAAAAAAGGAACAAAAGTAAAAAGAAATGATCGTTTTCAAGAAGAATTTAATGAAGGCAAGTTAAAAGATTTAAAACAAGTAGACAAATTGTCTCATATGTTTAATGAACAAGATGGAGGAATGCTTGACTATTATGATTTAACAACAGCAAGAGGCAAAAAGAATAAGCGTAAACCTCAAAAAGATGAAGAAAGAAATAAACAAAAAATCTTTGAATTAACAGATATCACCATTCCAGAAACCATTACAGTAAAAGATTTAGCAGCAGAGATGAAAAAGACGAGTGGTGAAGTGATTAAAAAATTATTTAATTATGGTATTATGGCTACGATTAATAATACTATTGATTTTGATACCGCCTTTTTAGTAGCAGAAGAATTTGGAATTACTGCTCATAAAAAAGAAGAAATCAAAGAAGAAGATATACTATTTGATGAAACAGAAGATAGTGTAGAAGAATTAGAACCAAGACCACCAGTAGTTGTTGTAATGGGACACGTGGACCATGGAAAAACTTCACTTTTAGATGCTATTCGTAGTACTCATGTTATTGAAGGAGAAGCAGGAGGAATTACACAACATATTGGTGCATATAAAGTGAATATCAATAATAGAGAAATTACCTTTTTAGATACACCAGGACACGAAGCATTTACTGCAATGCGTGCAAGAGGTGCACAAATTACAGATATTGCAATTTTAGTGGTAGCAGCAGATGATGGTGTAATGCCACAAACGATTGAAGCAATTAATCATGCAAAAGCTGCTGAAATTCCAATTATTGTTGCTGTGAATAAAATAGATTTACCAGGAGCAAATGTTGAAAAAATAAAACAAGAATTAATGGAATATGAACTAGTGCCAGAAGAATGGGGTGGAGATACCATTTATGTTCCAATTTCGGCTAAGAAAAAAATTAATATTGATAACTTACTAGAAATGGTACTGTTAGTAGCTGATATGAAAGAGCTAAAAGCAAATCCACATAAACAAGCAAAAGGTACTGTTATTGAAGCAAGACTAGACAAAGCAAAAGGTCCAATTGCCTCTATTTTAGTACAAAGAGGTACATTAGATGAAAGTGATACTATTGTGGTAGGTAAATCAATTGGTAGAATTCGTGCAATGAAAAATGATAAAGGTCAAAAAGTAAAAAAAGCCGGACCATCTACACCAGTAGAAGTAATGGGATTAACAGAAGTGCCAGAAGCAGGAGATACTTTCTATGAAGTAAAAGATGAAAAAATGGCAAAACATTTAATAGAAAGAAGAAAACGTCAAGAACGTGAAAAAGCAATGGCAGATAGCAGTAAAGTAACATTAAGTAATCTATTTGAAAAAATGGAAAGTGAAAACTTAAAACAATTAAATATTATTGTAAAGGCAGATGTACAAGGTACTGCACAAGCATTAAAACAATCGTTAGAAAAGTTATCGAATGATGAAGTAAAAGTAAGAGTGATTCATGCAGTAGCAGGAGCAGTAACAGAGTCTGATGTACAACTAGCAAAAGCAGGAAAATGCATTATTATTGCATTTAATGTAAGGCCAGTGAATACCGCAAAAGACATGGCAGAAAAAGAAAATGTAGAAATTAAACAATATTCTGTTATTTACCAAGCAATTGAAGATGTAGAAGCTGCCATGAAAGGAATGCTAGATCCAATTTACGAAGAAAAAGTGATTGGAAACGCAGTAGTAAGACAAACATTCAAAGTATCGGGAGTAGGAACAATCGCAGGTGCTTACGTATTAGACGGAAAAATTGAAAGAAATGCGGGAGTACGTGTTATTCGTGAAAATGTAGTAATTCATGATGGAAAATTAATTTCTTTAAAACGTTTCAAAGATGACGTAAAAGAAGTATCAAAAGGATTTGAATGTGGTCTTCAAATAGAAGATTATAATGATGTGAAAGAGGATGATACTTTAGAGTTTTATGTGATGGAGGAAGTGAAGAGATAAATGCCAAAAAATGAGGCTAGATTAAATAGAGTAAATGAAGAATTAAAAAAAGAAATTAGCCATGTTCTTACTTTTGAATTGAAGAATACAAAAGTAACAGGATTAATTAGTGTGACCAAAGTAAAGGTTACACCAGACTTTAAATATGCAAAAGTGTACGTAAGTATTTTGAATTCAAAAAGTATAGGAAAAACCATGGAAGGTTTAAAAGAATCTTCAGGATTTATTCGTAGTCAAATTGCAAAAGATGTGAATTTAAGGATTACACCAGAATTAGTTTTTGAAGTAGATGACTCATTAGAATATGGTGCTAAAATAGACAAGATTTTAAAAGAGCTAAAGAAAGAGGATAATTAGCATGAAATAATTTAAAATACAAAGTAATTGTAAATTATAACAACAAAAAGCCATTATCTAGTAACAACAAAAATTACATATTCTATAAAAAATATTGCAAATAAAAGATAAGTTTAGTAAAATAATAAAAAAGTTGAGGGGTATATAATGACTTTAGATGATATTTTAGAACAGATTAACCAAGCAGAAAAAATTGTGATCTTAACACATGAAAATCCAGATGGTGATGCTGTAGGAAGTAGTCTTGCTATGTATCATGCATTAAAAGCATATGGAAAAAGTCCAGATTTAATTATTCCAGAACATCCAAGAGTATTTGATTGCTTACCTGGAATTAACGAAATAAAAACGCAAAGTGATATAGAACACTATGATTTAGCTATTTCACTTGACTGTGCAACTATTAAAATGCTAAATGGATTTTCTAAATATTTTGAAAATGCAAAGGTAAAGGTATGTATTGACCATCACAGTACCAATACAATGTTTGGTGACTATAACTATGTAAATCCAGCAGCACCTGCTTGTGCACAAATTTTATTAGTGGTATTAGAATACTTTGGAATTGAAATTACCAAAGAAATTGGAACCTGTATTTTAGCAGGAATTATCACAGATACAGGTGGTTTTAAATACCAAGGTGTTACAGCAGAAACTTTTGAATTTGTAGCATGGTTATTAAATAAAGGTGTTGATGTTTCAAAAGTTTATAGACAGGTTTTACAAACTAAAACGAAATCTAACTTTGAATTAAACCGTATTGCAAGTGATAGAATTGAATTTTTTGAAAATGGAAAAATTGCTTATACATATATTACCAAAGAAGATGAAGAAAAAGTAAATGCAGAAAATGGAGACCATGAAGGAATTGTAGAAATTGGAAGAGATATAGAAGGTGTAGAGGTTTCTGTTTTTATTTGTCAAACTAGTAAAGGTTGCAAAATATCGTTACGTTCCAATGACTATGTAAATGTATCTGATGCTTGTATGGTTTTTGGAGGAGGAGGACATCCAAGAGCAGCTGGATGTACCATTCAAGGAACTATTGAACAAGCAAAAGAAAAAGTATTAAAAGAGGTTAGTAGACTATTGTAATATAAAAAATTGTGCAAGTCTTTGTAACCTATACAATTAAGGAGGCTGTTGACAAAGAACAAATTGTTAGCAGTCTTTTAGTTACCATAGAAAGAGGATATAATAATGAACGGAATCTTAATTGTGAACAAACCAGCAGGTTATACTTCACATGATATAGTAGCAAAAGTAAAAAAAATATGTCATGAAAAAGTAGGACATACCGGAACTTTAGACCCAATGGCAACAGGAGTACTCCCTTTATTAATTGGAGAAGGAACAAAGCTTTCCGGATATTTAACCCAGCATGATAAAACTTATGAAGCAGTGATTCAGTTGGGGAAGCAAACAGATACAGCAGATGGTGAAGGAAAAGTAATCCAAGAAAAAGAAGTAAACTTGCAGAATTTAGAAATAGAAAATGTACAAAAAGTTTTACAATCTTTTTTAGGAAAGCAAATACAAAAGCCACCTATTTATTCTGCTATCAAAATCCATGGCAAAAAGCTATATGAATATGCGAGAAACAATGAAAAAGTAGAAATTCCAGAGAAAATAATTGAAATCTTTCATATAGAATTGGTAGAGATAAATACCAACAATCAAACAATCAGCTTTCGTGTACACTGTTCAAAAGGTACCTATATTAGAACATTATGTGAAGATATAAGCAAAAAGCTAGATACAGTTGGATATATGAAACATTTAAAGCGTATACAAGTAGGGGGATTTTCTATAAAACAAGCTGTTTCACTAGAACAAATTGAAAAAGAAAAAGACAATCCAAAATTTTGGAATCAATATTTCATTACTTTTGAAAAGTTTTTCTCTGACTATCCCTTAATGATATTAGAAAATAGAAAATTTACATTATTCTTAAATGGAGTTTTACTAAAAGAAGATAGAGAAGATGGCATTTATCAAGTGAGAGATACTTCGCAACGATATTATGCAATAGGGACAATTGAAAATGGACAATTAAAAAGAAAAATTGTATTACCAAACTAAAATGTTTACCATTCATAAAAAATTAACAACAATAATAAAATATTACCAATATATAATTATGATGTTAATAATGATAATCAAATTAATAATTATATCCATTACATTAGGTACATAAAAATAGCAAAAATCTTAATTTAGTCTTTACTTTTTTGTAAAAATGTGATTATATATAGTATAGTTTAGTACAAAAAAGAAAAAATATATTTTGAAAGGAGAGATACGAATGACAGACAAAGAGAAGAAGGTAGTTTTTACGCTGATAGCAATTATGGTAATCATTCTAATCGTTGTCATCATTGTAAAACAAGTTGGAGGAGGTAATGACAATACAAATACTGCAAATATGAATGGCACTTCTACAACGAACACTACAAATACAGCAAATGAAGAAAAATATACAACAGAATTAAATGATGGAACCAAACTAAATAACAGTGAAGAGTTACAAAATGTAAAAACATATAAAGACTTAGAAATTAGTGACATTCAAGTTACAAGTA
>CALXQF010000089.1 GCA_944390505.1 uncultured Clostridia bacterium
GTATTGCTGTAATACTAATTTCTTCTTCCTCTATTTTTTTAGCAATTTCTTTAATAGCTAAATAAGAGGTAGAACCAGAGCCAAACCCAATTACATCACCATCTTTTACTTTATCAGCTATTTGTTTTGCTATTTTTTCTTTTTGTTCTTGATTGCTAATATTTTTTGGTGCTTTTTCTTGCATAGAACTATTCATCCATTCCATATTCTTATTATATTCTCCTTTTCTAAATATCAATTTAATTTGAAAGAAATAAAACTGTTGTTCAATCTTCTCATTCTTATGTTTTTCTATTTCTAGTTGCCATTATATCATTAATTGTACTGGTAGTAAACTTTTTTTGCCAAAAAATCATATAAAGAATTACTAAATAATAGTTTTTTTAATTAATTTGTTCAAACTATATATATTACAAAAGTGTAGACCGCGTAAGCGACCAAACGAAGTGGCTTTGCCACGTAGTGCGAATTGGAGCAATTTTCTTATTAGTATGTGCAGAAAATCTTTGATTTTCTTGCACAATTGAAAATTGCTTTCGCCAAGGTCAAACGTTGTAATATATATAGTTTGAACTGTATTTTATATTTCATTATTATTTTAATATTCTTATTGTTTTTTTTATCTGCTTATGCTAAAATAATAACCAATTAGTAAAAGGAGTGATATTATGGCAAAAGAAAATGTATTTGATGTTTTAATGGAAAGAGGTTATATTGAACAAACAACTCATGAAGAATTAAGAGATTTTTTAGGAAAAGAAAGTGTTCCTTTTTATATTGGTTTTGATCCTACCGCTGATAGTCTTCATATTGGACATTTTATTTCATTAATGGTAGCTTCTCAAATGCAAAGAGCAGGTCATAAACCTATTATTCTAATTGGTGGTGGTACTGCTACTATTGGAGACCCTTCTGGCAAAACAGATATGAGAAGAATGATGACTCGTGAGGAAATTAATCATAATGTAGAATGTTTTAAAAAACAAATGTCTAAATTTTTGAATTTTGAAGGTGAAAATGGAGCAATCATTGTCAATAACGCTGATTGGCTTTTAGATTTGAATTTTGTAGAATTTATGCGTGATATTGGTTCTTTATTTTCTGTTAATAAAATGCTTGCTGCAGAATGTTACAAACAAAGGATGGAACGCGGTCTTACCTTTTTTGAACTTGGATATATGTTAATGCAATCTTATGACTTTTTATATTTATATAATAAATATGGCTGTAAATTGCAAATGGGCGGTAACGACCAATGGTCTAATATTTTAGGCGGTGTTGATTTAATTCGTAGAGTTGGCCATTCCGATTCTTTTGGCTTAACTTTTAAACTTTTAACAACAAAAGAAGGTAAAAAAATGGGCAAGACAGAAAAAGGTGCTTTATGGTTAGATCCAAATAAAACTTCTCCTTATGAATTTTATCAATATTGGAGAAATATTGCAGATGAAGATGTTAAAACAGTATTATCTTTAATTACATTTTTATCTATGGAAGAAGTAAAACGTTTGTGTTCTTACACAGATGAAAGAATTAATGAAGCAAAAAAAGTAGCTGCTTTTGAAATTACAAAGCTTATTCATGGTGAAGAAAAAGCGTTAAAAGCACAAGAGGCTTCTCAAGCTTTATTTGAAGGAAATGGTAGTTTAGATAATATGCCAACAACCTCTATTGAAAACAGTGATATTGCACTTTTGGATTTGATGATAAAGATTGGTTTTGCTCCATCTAAAGGTCAAGCTAGAACCTTAATTGACCAAGGCGGAATTACTTTAAATGATGAAAAAGTAACCAACAGCAATTATCAATTATCTGAAAAAGATTTTGAAAATGGTTATGCTATTTTAAGAAAAGGTAAAAAGGTATATCATAAAGTGGAAATTAATAAATAAAAATTAAAAGCTAAAAACAAAAAGTTAAAAATAACAATTGAAAATAGAAACTTTAATTGAAAAGTTAACATTAAAAAATATTAAAAAAGAAGCAAGAAATGATAATCTTGCTTTCTTTTTACTTAATTGATTAAAATAATTTATGTCTTAAATTTTTTTATTGATTATACTGTTTTAATAATACCTTATCTTTCTTCTTGATTTTTTTCTTTTTCTTGTTCTAAATCCCTTGCTTTTAGCATAATATAATATTTGGTTGTTAAAGGAATTTTTGAATCATGTAGGTTTTCTTTTAGTGTTTTAAATGGTATTGCACGTTTTTGACCAATTTTTTCTTGTTCGTCTAAATTTTGTTCTCCCTCTGTTCCTTTTTCATAATGTGCCATATAAGCTTTTGATAATTCTGAATTGAAGGGAACTGCTGCAAGTGGTCCTGTAAATTCTTCAATGCTATCTGTATGAAAGCCTTGTTCTTCTGACAATTCGGCAGTAGCAGCCACATCATATGGTCTACCTTCTGCTAAACCTCCTGCTACTTCTGTTTTAATTTCTTCCCCTTCTGCTAAATATGGAGATCTTTGTTGTGGAGATAAAAACATATTTTGATTATCTTGTGTCATTAATATTGCATTTCCTGCATTTGAACGAGATGTTAGATAAGTAGCTACTTTTTCTTTTCCATCTTTTAAATTAATATAGCTTGCTTCTACAATATTAAAACGATAACTTGGATTTGTTACTTTTTTATCCACTAATTGTAATTTTGGTAATTCTCTATCTAGTTGAAATTTTGTTGGTTCCATATTTTGAATTTGTATTTTATATTTATTCCTTAATTGTTCCAATGGATATAAAGTTAAAATAGAGCTATGAACTCCTTCTTCTCCACCTTTTCTTTGCATATCTAAATAAGATTCTAATGAAGACATTGGGAACCAATGCATTTTATCTTCTCTATCTTGTTCTTCTCCACTGATACCCGCAACATAAAATCTTGCATTTTGATTTGTAAAAGATTGCACTAGAGCAGTTTTGGAATCATCAAGTGAAGCAAAGCCTTCCATTTCTAAACCCATATCTAATATGTGGCCTTCTACCCATGTAGATATATCTTCAGGGAGTTCATCTTTTTGTGGTAATGCAAAACTTGGTGCTTCTAATAATATACCATGATATCCTTTTTCAGTTTTTTCGTCATTTTCATCGTAGATAAATGCAGGAGCTTCTTGTTCTACTAATCCAAATTCAAATTGACCATTTCTACCTTTTCTAACCAATACAACAACTGCTAAATCATCATATTCTATATAATTTTGTGATGTTGTTTCTCCTGGTTTATTTGGATGAGGATAACTTACTTTTTGTTGGATTTCTGGTAATTCTCCTTTTTTCATTCTCCCATTCCAGCCTTTTTCATAATTATCATATACTTTTTCTAGTTTAATATTTTTTCCCATAAAGTCACCTCTTAAAGTAATTATACTATTTGGGGGTAATTATGTCAAATTTCCAAAAACTTAGGATATAGTTCTTTAAAGTAAAAATCGTGCACTCTAGTTATTTCTTACGTAAACATCTCCACTCTATAATGACTAGAACTATAAAACCTAAAACTCCTATTAAAGTACAAACAATCCCCAATTTCAAATATGGCACCTCGTATTCTAAATAAATTTGATGTTCTCCTGCTTCTAACGGAATTCCAATAAATGCAGTATTGACTCTAATGGTATCTGTTGGAACACCATCTACATATGCCTTCCAACCACTTGTATAACTTGTTGCTATTTGCAAAATTCCATTTTCTTCTATATTCACTGTTCCTTTTATCTCTCGGTTACTGACGCTTACATTTTCAAGTGCATTTTTTTGTAAGTTTGCTATTGTAGCTTCATAAGAATCCATTGGAACAGCTATTACTTCTATTTTTTCTATTTCATAAGTTCCTTTCGCACTAAATTTTAAGTTGATTTTTCCACTTGCTGTTTCATAATAGCCTAAAGGGAGCAAAATTTCAGGAGCAGACTGATAATATGCTGATGTAATTTTGTTTTCTATGGTTTTAGTTACTTTTTTATCATTAAAACTAGCTGTAATACTATGTCCATTATTTCCTTGAGATTCAAAACCATATATATATACATAAAGTTCTGCATTTTCAACTTCTCCAATTTCTAAATCGATACTCTGATTACTTTTCGTGGTTTCCACTTTTCCTTCTTTTACCATATTTCCTTCATCTATTAGTTGATAAGGTACTATTTGGTTACTTTGCTTAATATCTTCTAAATCTGTTTTTTCTTTCATCTCCCTATATTGTGTATTTTGTATGTCTTGTTCATCAACAACAGCTACCTTTAATAAAGCATCTTCCTTTTCTAATGGAGATAAGCTTTCATAAGCTTCACGAATCATATATTGTGTATAAACAACTCCTATTGGTAGTGCATATTGATTTTCATAAGTTTTCACTCCATCTTGTTCATCTTTTAAAAGATAACCATATGGTATATTGTTTTCATTTTTTTCATCTACCACATAATATTTGGTTCCTAATAAAGTGGTAATTTTGGTTCTATCTCCTAAACCTCTGATACAAGATGTTGTAGAATGTTGATAGTCTGCCAATTCTAAATTCAAGTTATATACATATTGATTACCAATTGATAGAAAACATTCTGTAGAAGAATATCCATAATAAATAGAGAGATTTTGTACGTGGTGTGGTATTTTAGCAATTCGATAAAAGCTATGATCTGTTTGTAAAATATTTTGTATATTTTTTGCATAACTTTCATTTTTTCCTAATTGTGTCGCTAATTTTTCTTCTGTTTGTCCTTCTGCTATAAATTCCTTGGCATAGTTTCTGTCATAAGAACTATACAAACCAAATGCCATTAGAATAATACTAATAATAGATAATGAAAAAATAGCAATTGTGAATCTATTCTTATAAAGTTTTTCTTGCCATGGATACACCTTATGAATTTTATTGTTTAAACTCATTTTATTCTTTTTAACATGTTCCAAACTGGTTTCATCTACTTTATCATTGTTCTGATACCAAATACAACCTAGCATAAAGAAGGCAAGTATGATCTGTACTAAATAAATGACATAAGTTGATTCAATTTTACAACATAAAATTCCTATTACTGCTATAGCGGTGTAAAGGATCATAATCAAATTCATTGCTTTAATTTCTTTTTTAGAATAATGGCTATCTAAACATAAAGTCACAATATAAGATAAAATAAATGCATAAATAAAAGACCATCGATTATTTGGAAAAGAAAATCCATTCATGAAGGAACCTAGAATAGGAATGATTAAAAATAATGTTGCAACAATAAGGTACGTAAAATATACTTTATACTGCTTTCTTCTCATCAATAAAACAGGTAGCATAACAAGGATAATAGAAGATACTCC
>CALXQF010000090.1 GCA_944390505.1 uncultured Clostridia bacterium
AAATATTAGCAGGTATTTGTTATGGTGGATTATGGGGAACAGTATTTATTATGGTATCTGCAATGATTATTACAGCATTTATCTATTTGCTGGTTCATAAATTTGGAAGAAAATTTATTTATGAGTTTGTAAACCCTAAAAAGATTGAAAAAATCGAAAAAAGTAAAGTTTTTCAGAATCCAACAACGATTTCATTTATTATCTTTATTTTGTTTTTCATACCTGGAACACCAAAAGATTTACTAACTTATATAGCAGCGTTATTACCAATAAAGCCACTTAATTTTATTATCATATCTAGCATTGCCAGATTACCATCTGTTATTTCTTCTACATTAGCAGGGCAAAATTTATTAGAGGGTAATTGGCAATTTAGCTTAATGATTTATGGAATTACTTTTCTTATTGTAGCAATTGTAGTGCTTATTATGAGAAAATTTGATAAAAATAAGATAACAGATGAGGCAATGAAGGTAATTAAATAAAACAAGTTGACATTTCTGGAAAAAAATAGTAAGATATATCATATTAATAAAATGCGATGAAAAAGAAGAAGTATAGATATTTTAAGTAAAGAGAGTTGGAAAAGGTGAAAGCCAACCTTAAAAACTATATGGTGGAGCTTTGGAGCATGTAAAAGTTTAAGTGGATTAATTAATATAATTAATCAAATAGGGTGGAACCGCGGAACATGACACTTTCGTCCCTAGCTTATAGTAGCTAGAGAAGAAAGTGTTTTTTGAAATATAAAATAAAAAAACAACATATTATAAAAAACAAAAGCATTTTTGTTGCTAGCTAGAGAATTATTATAAAGGAGGAATTTTTATGTCAGATTTAACAATGGAAAAATTAGTGAATTTATGTAAAACGAGAGGATATATTTATCCAGGCTCTGAAATTTATGGAGGACTTGCTAACTCATGGGATTACGGCCCATTAGGAGTAGAATTTAAGAATAATATAAAAAAGGCATGGATGAAAAAATTTGTACAAGAAAGTAAATATAATGTAGGATTAGATGCCGCTATTTTAATGAATCCTAAAACTTGGGTAGCTTCAGGACATGTTGGAAGTTTTAGTGATCCTTTAATTGACTGTAAAAGCTGTAAAACAAGGCATAGGGCAGACAAATTAATTGAAGAATGGGCACACGAAAATGGTAAAGATATGATAGCTGATGGCATGAGTGATGAAGAAATGGTGAAATTTATTAAAGATAATCATATTGTTTGTCCGAACTGTGGAAAAGAAGATTTTACATCAATTAGAAAATTCAATTTAATGTTTAAAACTTTCCAAGGTGTAACAGAAGATAGCACATCAGAATTATATTTAAGACCAGAAACAGCCCAAGGTATTTTTGTAAACTTTAAAAATGTATTACGTACAACAAGAAGAAAGTTGCCAATGGGTATTGCACAAATTGGTAAATCTTTTAGAAATGAAATCACACCAGGAAACTTTACTTTTAGAACTCGTGAATTTGAACAAATGGAATTAGAATTTTTCTGCAAACCAGGAACAGATTTGGAATGGTTTGAATATTGGAGAGGTTTTTGCAGAGATTGGCTTTTAAACTTAGGTATGAAACAAGAGAATTTAAGATTAAGAGATCACAGCAAAGAAGAATTAAGTTTTTATAGTACAGGTACTACTGATATTGAATTTTTATTCCCATTTGGTTGGGGAGAATTATGGGGAATTGCAGACAGAACAGATTATGATTTAAAACAACATATGCAATATTCTAATGAGGATTTTAACTACCTAGACCAAGAAACAGGAGAAAAGTTTGTACCATATTGTATTGAGCCATCTCTTGGATGTGACCGTGTTGCTTTAGCATTCTTATGTAATAGCTATGAGGAAGAAACCATTGCAGAAGGTGATAAAAGAGTTGTGCTTCACTTGCACCCAGCTTTAGCACCATATAAAGTAGCTGTTCTTCCATTGTCAAAGAAATTAAGTGAAAAAGCAGAAGAAGTATATACCAATTTATCAAAAAAATTCATGTGTGATTATGATGAAGCAGGAAGTATAGGAAAACGTTATAGAAGAGAAGATGAGATAGGTACACCATATTGCGTAACAATTGATTTTGATACATTAGAAGATAATTGTGTAACAATTCGTGATAGAGACACAATGGAACAAGTAAGAGTGAAAATAGAAGAATTAGAAAACTGGATTAGCGAAAAAGTGGAGTTCTAAAAAATAGTGAATATGTTGCAAAATTCAAAACAATTAGTATATAATAAACAAAGACTAACGAAAAACAAAGGAGATTGAAAATTGGGAAATATTATATATATACTAAAAAGATTGAAAAGTATGGATAAAAAAGCAATGATGGAAAAAATTAATTCTATTCATCAAAAAACAGGTATGTCAAAATTAAAAATATTTTTAGATATGCAAAAATGTGCAAGACGTTATGGCGCAGGTTATATGGATTATGACCTATTTGAAATGTACAACTTAACAGATGAACAAAGAGACACTTATTTAACAAGAGGAAGAAATAATGCTTTAGTAACAAAATATTGTGATTTATCTGTACTTCACTATTTTAAAAATAAAGATGAATTTAACAGCATTTTTCATGATTATTTAAAAAGAGATTGGATAAAAGTAAATGGAACACCAAAAGACCAAGTAATTGACTTTTTTAAAAAACATGATGAATTTATGGCGAAGCCAATTGATGGTGGGTGTGGAAAAGGAATTGAAAAAATCAAGACTAGTGATTATCCTGTGTTAGATGACCTATATGACTATTTAACAAAAGAAGGAAATAATTTTGAATTAGAGGAAGTCATCCAACAACATCAAGATGTAGCAAAAATTTATCCGAATGCTATCAATACAGTGCGTATTGTAACAATTGTGACGACAAAAGATGGTGATTCTATTTTAAGCATACCAAAAGAACAAAGAAAAAATATAGAATTAGAGCCACATATTATTTGTGCTTATTTTAGAATTGGAAATGGTGGAAAATGTGTAGATAATTTTAATAGTGGTGGAATGACAGCACCTGTAGATGAAAAAACAGGGGTAGTGGCTCAAGTAGCAATTGATAAAGCAAAAAATGTTTATGAAGTTCACCCACAAACAGGAGAAAAAATAAAAGGTTTCCAATTTCCTGATTGGGAAGAAGCATTAGAACTTTGCAAAAAAGCAAGTAAAGAAATACCAGAAATGGGGTATGTTGGTTGGGATGTAGCCTTTACTCCAGATGGTCCATTATTTGTAGAAGGAAATGAGTTTCCAGGACATGATATCTATCAATTACCAGTCCACACACCAGATAAAATAGGAATGATGCCCAAATTTGATTTTAAAAAGAAATAGACAAAAATAGAATTAAAAATTGGGGCAAGGTAAGAAATACATTAAAAAACAATAAGATAAAACATAGAAAGAAAACAAGAAAATGAGCATATAGAAAGGAGCATAAAGTGGAACAAGAAGCAACGAGCAAAGAGAATAAACAAACTAAAAAAGGAACATCTTTTATGAAAAATGTTCTGATTCTCATGTTTGCTCAAATCATGGTAAAAGTATTAGGGTTAATTTATAAATTTGTAATTACCAACTTTGAAGGCTTTGGAGATACTGGACTTGGCTATTACTCAGCAGGATATCAAATTTATTCTGTACTACTTGCATTATCTTCCATAGGAATTCCAAGCGTTATTTCAAAACTAGTATCTGAAAGAATGGCAATAGGAGATCAGAAAGGTGCCCAAAGAATCTTTAGAATTTGCATGACATTTTTTGTGGGATTAGGAACAGTTTTCTCAATAGGATTATTTTTGGGAGCAGAATATATAGCAACAGCGATTTTTAATGTGCCAGATACGAAGTATGTAATGCAAGTATTAGCACCAGCAATTGCATTTGTTGCAGCATCTGCTACTTTTAGGGGATATTTTGCAGGTTTAAATGATATGAAACCTACAAGTTATTCACAAATTATAGAACAATTCTTAAATTGTGTGTTATCTATTACTTTTGTATATGCTTTAATTGGAAAAGAACCATATATTATGGCAGCTGGTGGAAACTTATCAACTACTCTTGCCATTTTACTAACTTTTGTTTATTTAATTGCTTATTATAAAAGAAAAAAATTAAAAATAGATAAAAATCAAGAATCACCAGAAGAGAATTTAACAATAGGCCAGTTATTAAAGAAAATTTTAGTAATTTCTATTCCAGTTACCATCAGTTCTGTAATATCAGTAGTAAACCCATTAATTGATACAAGTACAGTAAGTAATTGTATCCAAACTGCATTTGCTAGTATGTATCCAATCAAAGAAGAATTAGAAGCATTTGCAATGAGCAGAACCGGTATTTTGTCAAAAGTAGACACATTGGTTAATTTGCCAACAGCAATTAATGTGGCATTTTCTACAGCTTTAACACCTGCTATTGCGGCAGCACTTGCTAAAAAAGATAAAAAAACTGCATCTAAAAGAATGACTTTTTCTATATTTGCTTCTCTTCTTATTGTGTTACCTTGTACAGCAGGTTTCATGGCTTTAGCACAACCAATTTTAAATTTAATTTATCCATCTGCCAATGATGGGGCAGAGGTTTTGATGATTTTTTCAATCCCAATGATATTTATTGCATTAAATCAAACCATTAATGGAGGGTTATATGGTTTAAATAAAACTTACGTACCAGCAATTGCACTGGCAGTGGGAGCAGTCACCAAATTTGTTTTGAATATTATTTTAATTAGCAACCCTAATATTGAAATTATGGGTGCTGGTATTAGCTCTATTGTATGTCAATTAATCGCATTTTTAATTACATTTACTGTATTAAGAAAGAATATTAAGTTACAGTTTAAAATAGGAAGAATGGTAATTGCACCAATTTTTGCAGCAACTTTAATGGGAATAGCAACTTATTTTATTAACCAAGGATTAAGTAGTATTATTTCACCTAATATTAGTACAATTGCTTCTATTATTTTAGGTGCAATCATTTACATTATTTTAATATTCTTATTCCGAATTTTGAAAAAAGAAGATATTATGATGATACCTTTTGGAACAAAGTTATATGCTCTTTTGGTGAAATTAAGAATTTACAAAGAAGAAACAATCCCAGAAGATTATAAAAAAGATATTGACTAAAGATATTCGTATTGATAAAATATAATCAATTAACAAAGGGGGAAATAAAATGGAAGAAAACCAAGAAAAAGAAACAAAAGAAACTAAAC
>CALXQF010000091.1 GCA_944390505.1 uncultured Clostridia bacterium
CTTCTAATCCAATTATATCTATATTTTATTATTTTTCTAAATATATTCTATTTTATATAAAAAGCATCCCTCATCATGTGAATATATTACACCTATTGCTTGTAAATAAGAATATATGATTGTTGAGCCCACAAATTTCATGCCTCTTTTTTGTAAGTCTTTTGATAGATTATCAGATAGCTCTGATGTAATTTTTCCTATTTCATAAACAATTTTATCTTTTGTAAATGTTTTTAAGTACTGATGAAATGAACCATATTCTTTTTGTATGTCTTTAAATATCTTGGCATTATTAATACTAGCTTTTATTTTTAATTTATTTCTGATTATTTTTTCATTGGATAAAAGCTCTTCTATCTTCTCATCATCATATTTTATAATTTTATCAATATCAAAATTGTCAAATGCTTTTCTAAAGTCTTCTCTTTTATTTAATACACATTCCCAAGAAAGTCCTGCTTGAAAAGACTCTAATATTAGCATTTCAAATAAATATTGATCGTCAAAGTTTGGCTTGCACCATTCTTCGTCATGATATTTTACATATAATTCATTTTTTAAATTACACCATTTACATCTTTTCATAGTGCAGTACCTCTCTTTGGAACAAAATATTGACTCATGTCTACCTTTTCATGTGTTAATAATGCTACTTTATTTTTTATTCCTCCTCCATAGCCTGTTAAACTTCCATTAGTACCAACCACTCTGTGGCAAGGGATAATAATACAAATTGGATTCCATCCAACAGCGCCTCCGTACTGCTTGAGATGACATTCTTTTTATACCTCTATCTTTCGCAATTATTTTAGCTATGTCATTATATGTTAAAGTTTTTCCAAAAGGTATAGAATTCATTATGTCAATTACTTTTTGCCTAAATGGGGTTATATTTTCCATCTTATATTTTGGTGTAAAATCAGGAACTTGTCCTTTAAAATAGGTATCTAACCATTTACTCGTTTGACTAAATATTGGCAAATCCTTTTCTTCACAATCTATTTTATGCTTTGCAGTGTCTCTTGAATTTTCAAACCACAAGCCTGTTAAATATTCTCCATCACTATTCATTATCATATTAGAAAAACCTTCCGGCGTTTGGTAAATATA
Source organism: uncultured Clostridia bacterium (assembly GCA_944390505.1). GTDB lineage: Bacteria > Bacillota > Clostridia > TANB77 > CAG-508 > CAG-273. Next base: position 1,111 of record CALXQF010000091.1, read on the forward strand.
TTTATATGTCATTTTTAATATCTCCTATTATCAAATTTGCATCATAGCATTTATATCGTTCTTATCATAACATAAAAAAGAAAATTATTCTATACTTCAAATAATTGTATAAAATAATTTTCTTTTTCTTACATTACTTGATTTATATTTGTGATATTATTAATTAATGACTTTAATAAATCTACTAATTGATCTTCTGTAATTCCTGTTGTTTCAATATCAAAATATATATCTTTATATTCAAACGTTACAATATACATTTCTTGTGACTCAGACTGAGTAATTTTTAATTCAACATCACCTATTTTTGAAATTTTGTTTCCTCCATCTATATAATAATCTCTTATCGGTTCTTCTATTTCGGAAAAAGCTATTATTATATTATTCAAATCATCTTTTCTATAATTAAATACATAATCATGTAATAAATTATATTCTGCTACATCTCTATCTTTCCTAACGTAAATATTATAAATACTTTTTATCTCATATTCTTCTGGTATAACAACATCTTTTATAAAATCAAATTTTTCTGGTAAGCTTTCCAATTCAATAATTTTTATATCTGCATCAACATTTGTTAGTGCCTCATCTTTTATTTTGTTTATGTTTAGTTCAACATTTAAACTTCCTTCATTGTTTTTGTTTTCTTCTGTTTTTCCTATTTCTAAAGTATTATCTTGAAATAAATTATTATTTAGTTTACTTGTTCCTATCAGTATTCCTATTCCTAATATCAATATTGCACATACAGAAGAAATCATATAAATCACTTTATTTTTACTTGTTTTCATACCAAACTCCTTTCTGATGTTTGATATAGCTATTTCTTCTTTTATATTTTTTCGTATTCTTTCTTTTAGTTTATTATTTTCCATAGCCATAACCTCCATCTTCTAAATTTTTTCTTATTATTTTTCTAACTCTATGAAGAATAATTTTTACTTTTCCAACAGTGCAATTTAAGTCTTTTGCAATCTCTTTCGTTGTTTTTGCTTCATAATAGAACATCATAAATGCTTTATATTCTTCCTTTTTTAGAGTTTTTAATGTATTCTTTATGATGATGTATTGCTCATTTTCTTCTGCCTGTTTTTCAAGATTACCACTATCTATCATTTTTTCTTCATATTCAGATATAGAAAAATTTAATTTGCTTTTTCTGTACTTGTTTTTAATAATGTTTTTTGCAGTTCCTGCTAGATATGGTTTTAAATCTGTTGTGTCAGGCAATGTAGTACTATTTTTCCAAATACCAATAAATACATCTGATATTATTTCTTCTATATCTTCATCTGTTAAGTATATACTAACTCCATTTTTTACAATAATATAGACATATCCATAAAAATCATCTAATAATTTGTCTATATCTACTTTGCCATTTAATAGATAATCTTTCAAAATTTCTTTTTTCAATTTAGATCTAAATCTCCTTTTACTTTAGTTAATTTTCATATACATAGTAACATTTTTTTGAAAAAGGTTACAACTTTTTTTAATTTTTTCAAAAAACTAGAAGCTATTATTGTATTTTTAATCAATGGATTAATTTATCTTATATTTTACAATTATATAATAAAAAGACAGATATTTTCTGATTCTATCTGCCTTACTTATTGTAAGTTGTAGCTCTAATTTCTAGTAAAAAAGTGAAAAATAGCTTACTTTTATTGCTATATTTAATCTGACATTTTCATAACCACCGATTTAACTTTCCAATTTTCATCATATCTTATCTCAAGATAATAAAAATCTCTATGCCCACCTGTTATATAATTTGTAATATATCCTGCATTATAGTAGTATAAGTCTTCTTCATATTTGCTTTTTCTTCCGTTCTCCTAATAATTTTACCACTTGCTCTTTTGATAATCCAATAAGGCTTTGATTTTCATTGATTTCTTTAATTTTAACATAAGTATCATCAGGTTTTGCACTCATATACTTAAACCATAAAGGAGTTAATATTGCAGAAATTATCACACAAATACTAATAATTACTTCACAATATTTTTTCTGTTTTTCTCCAACTATTCTTTTCTTTATTAAGAATATTACTATAACAGATATTATTACTAATATACATGGTAAAAATATTACTGCATAAGAATATAATAACATTAAAATCACTAAAAAAATACCTAGTATTTGCATTTTATCTCCTCTATAACTTACTATTTATAAGCAATATTATATCATACTATTTAAATAGCGTAATTTTAAATTTTACTCGCATACCTAAATTATACCATATAAGTTCCAAAAAATCAGTTTTAGATTAGACTTTTTGGAACTTATCAATCATTTTATCTCACATTTCTAATTCCCACATCGGAAACTAAATTAGAAACATTATATAAAAATAAGGTTTCATCAATATTATTCTCACTGCAATAATCACTTAATGCTAAATTATAATATCTTGGATCAAGAAAATGAATTTCTTCATAGTTTTGGCATAAAAATTGTGCCATAATATGAGAATACGAATCTTTTACTACTAATAATTTTTTTCCATTATTGACTTGTGTTTTAATAACTACTTTTGCATGATTTCCATTTAAAAAGTAAGAATATTTATCTTTCTTGGTCAAATATTCAGGATTAAATATGGAATTGTACTCCTTTCCATCATAATCTCCTAATACATTGGTATTAACTATATTTTTGTATACCGTTATTTTATCTGGCTCTTGCCAAGCTACTTGCGCTTTAGAGTCAAAAGTTCCTAAAAAATCTGTTGAAACTGTTTCTTTTGTCAATTCAGATAATTGAACTGGTATGATATTAGCTGTTTGACAAAATGTTTGGTATAATAAATAGGCTCCTTCACTTGTCATATGATGGTCTGTTTTAAAGTAGAGCTGTGTTGTATTTTTGTTTGCTTCTAAAATAGGAACTGTATCAATTGTTTGTACATTTGGACAATCTGCATAAACTTCATTGATAATAGTATTTTGATTGACTGCTTCCACATAGTCTGGTAATTTATCTTGATTGATATAAATGGAATTTGGTGCTAATAAAAAATAGGTTGGAATTTGAGTTTTAAGAGCAAAGTTGTTAATAGCATTTGTTGCAATTTTTAAATTTTCTTTTTCTGTTTCTGTGTATTCAAACTTTTCAAATAAATATCCACCTTTTCCAATATATACACCATTATTTTCTGTTTTTCCAATAGATAATTGTACAAAGGAATTAAGTTTTAACCAAAAATCACGAAATACGAAATGGTCATTGATATAAGTGTCTAAATCTTCTGAATACTTACCACTTACTAAATCATCAAAATGAAATTCTGGGATCCTTGCTAAATACCTATTTTCTTGTTCTGAAAATACCACCTTTGGTAACACAAAATTAAGGATAATTAGAACAAGCCAAATTGTTATAAAAATAAGAAAAAATATTTTACTTTTTTTCATTGTTTATTTTTCCTCCATTATTGTTTCTATTTGAAAGAAAATTTTTATATCATTAAGCAAATCTAAATGATAATTCAAGCTATATTTTATTGGCTTAAAAGCGGAAATATAAAAACGGATTAAAGGAATTGGTAACCAGGCTTGCAGTTGATAAAAGAAAAATTGTTACATATCCTAAACTTGTTATTAATTCTAATCCTTTGCTATTTTTACTATCAATTTTTTCTTTTAGCTTTTTCCATAATGGAATAGAACAAATTGCTCCAATTAAAATGAGAACACCATAATTTTGTAGATAATATAATGCTTCATTATCCCATAAGGTAGAATTAATAAACATCGCTTTGATATATTCTCCTACTCTTGCTAAATCTTCAAATGCAAAAATTGCCCAACTCACTAAAATAATCACAATTGCATAAATATGTCTTATGATATTTGGTAATTTTTCTAGCAATTTTAATAAAAATAGCTTTTCTAAGATCAAAATCACGCCAAAATAGACGCCCCATAAAATAAAGTTCCATGAAGCCCCATGCCATGCACCTGTTAGAAACCATACAATCAAAATATTACGTATTTGAATAGCAAGCCCTCTTCTATTTCCACCAAGAGGGATATAAACATAGTCTCTAAACCAGCTACTCAAAGTTATATGCCATCTTCTCCAGAATTCTGTAATACTTTTTGAAATGTATGGATAATT
>CALXQF010000092.1 GCA_944390505.1 uncultured Clostridia bacterium
CATTCAAATTAATGTACAATCAGAAAATGAAAAAAATAATAGTCAATATCAAATTTTTGTTACAAAAACAAACAATATAAATACAGCAAATACCAATTTAGAAACTTTGGCAATTGAAAATGTAACATTACAACCAGACTATCAAGAGCAGGTAACAAACTACACAGCAAGTGTAGCAAATAATGTAGAAAGTTTAAAAATAGTAGCCATTCCACAAAATCAAAATGCAAAAGTAACAATTAGTGGAAATGATAATCTAAAAGAAGGGGATAACACAGTAACAGTAACTGTGACAGCCGAAAATGGAGTTACTTTCAAAAAATATGTAATCATTGTGCATAAAATGAGTGAACAGGAGATGAAGGGACAGGAAGAAAAGAGCCAAACAGAACAAAATCAGAATGGAGAAACTTCAGAAAATGAGATGGAAAATGTAAATGCAACTCTAATAGATAATGCAAAGGAAATAGAGCAACAACAAGAAGAAAAACAAGAAGTAGAAAACAACAACTATTTATTATGGATTGGTGGTGTTATTGTAGCTTTAATAGTAGTTGGAGTGGTTGTGATTATGATTAGAAGAAAAAGAAGCAAATATTAAATTTGTTATAAAACAAAATATGACTAAAAATGACAGCCTGAAACCTGCATGGCTGTACGATATAAAATGTCACAATACCAAACCTTGCTTTTAGCAAGGTTTTTTCTTATACACAGCCCCTTGAAAATAATTAGTCATCAATGATACAATAAGAAAAAATGTAAAGAGAGGTAAAAAAATAATGTATCATAGAACCAATACAAAACCTATACAAGTAGGAGATGTTCAAATAGGCGGGCAAAATAAAGTAAGTATTCAATCCATGTGTAATACCAAAACAAAAGATGTAAAATCTACAGTAAAACAAATTCTAGAGTTAGAACAAGCAGGCTGTGAAATTATTAGAGTTGCTTGTTTAGATATAGAAGATGCAAAAGCAATCAAAGAAATAAAAGCACAAATTCACATACCAATTGTAGCAGATATTCACTTTGATTATAAAATAGCACTTACTGCTATTGAAGCAGGAGTGGATAAAGTACGTATTAATCCAGGAAATATTGGTAGTGAAGAAAAAGTAAAAGCAGTAGTAGAAGCTTGTCAAAAAAATAGAATTCCTATTAGAATAGGGGTAAATGCAGGTTCTTTAGAAAAAGACTTACTAGAAAAATATGGGGGAAAACCTACTGCAAAAGCAATGGTAGAAAGTGCTAAAAGACATATTGACATCCTGGAAAAATTGAATTTTTATGATATTTGTTTATCATTAAAAGCATCGGATTTAGATTTATGTATAGAAGCCTATGAGGAAGCAGCAAAAACATTTCCGTATCCATTACATATTGGAATTACAGAGGCTGGTACGGAATTTAGTGGAACCATTAAATCTAGTATTGGATTAGGTGTTTTGCTAAGAGAAGGTATTGGGGATACTTTAAGAGTTTCTTTATGTGATGATCCTGTGAAAGAAGTAAAAGTGGCAAAAGAAATATTAAAAGACTGTAATTTGTATGCAAAATCTCCTACCTTAGTTTCTTGTCCTACTTGTGGAAGAACACAAATTGACTTAATACCGATTGCAAAACAGGTCGAAGAATTTTTACAGACAATAGAAGCAGATATTACAGTAGCTGTAATGGGGTGTGCGGTAAATGGACCTGGAGAAGCAAGAAATGCAGATATTGGAATTGCAGGTGGTATAAAAGAGGGGTTATTGTTTAAAAAAGGTGAAATTATCAGAAAAGTGCCACAAGAACAGATTGTAGAAGAGTTAAAAAAAGAAATAAAATCTATGATAACATCAAATAAATAGTACAAAATAGAAAAAATAATGCCTAGCATAAATTATGGTTGATGGTAATTATAATAAGAGTAGATAAATAAAAGCTTAAAAGGAGAAATGAAAAAGTGGAATTAATCATTGGAAAAACTTCTGGATTTTGTATGGGAGTAAAAAGAGCAGTAGAAGAAACAACAAAAGTAGTAGAAGAAGCAAGAAAAATAGAAGATGATGAAAAAAATATTACTTACTGTTTAGGAGAACTAGTACACAATCCACAGGTAATACAAAATTTAGAACAAAAAGGCCTTCAAATAATTGAAAAATTAGAAGACATTCCTGATCCAAAAGGAAAAAAAGTAATATTTCGTGCCCATGGAGTGACAAAACAAGTTTATGAAGAAGCAGAACAATTAGGACTAGTAGTGGCAGATTTTAGCTGCCCTAAAGTTTTAGCAATTCATAAAATTGCAAAACAATATGTCCAAAAAGGTATTCCTATCTTTTTAATTGGAGAAAAAGAACATCCAGAAGTAATTGGAACAGCAAGTTTTTGTGGAGAAAACTATTTTGTAATACAAAACGAAGAAGGACTACAAGAAGCGATTCAAAAGGTAAAGGGAAAAATCAATCAATTGCTAGTAATTGCACAAACTACTTTTAACTTGCAAAAATTTGAGCAATTTATAGAAACAATAAGCAAAGAATTACAAGGTGTTACAATAGAAGTAAAAAATACGATATGTGATGCAACAAGACTAAGACAAGAAGAAACTGGTCAATTATCAAAAAATGTAGATTGTATGATAGTAATAGGGGGAAAGAAAAGTTCTAATTCTAACAAATTATATCAAATTGCAAAAGCAAATTGTAATAATACATTTTTTATTGAAAATGTAAATGAGTTAGAAAATATGGTACAAAAGGAAGGAATAACAGAAGATGATTTTAGAAAATATGCAACAATAGGAATGATGGCAGGTGCTTCTACTCCAGAACAAAGTGTGCAAGAGGTAGTTTGCTTTCTAGAAAAACAGTAAAAACCATAAAGAGAAAAACAAGTATTAAGGTAGGAAAAGTAGATTCAATCAATATAATTTACAGAGAGTATGAAAGAAATGATGAAAAGAAGAAAGGAAAAAAGTGATGAATATAGGAATTGATATAGATGATACGATTTCTCAGTCTTTTGAGCAAATATTTGCAAATTCCCAAAGATTTGATATAGAAGTAGTAGGTGGTACAGGAGAACCAAAAAATTATGGGGAAATTGACAATCATAATTATATAGAAACCATGTATCCACATTGGACAAATAAGCATTTTGAATTATTTTGGTCTACCTATTTTATGAGTGTTTTAACAAAAGCCAAGCCAAAAGACTATGCGCCAGAAATAATCCATAAGCTGAAACAAGACGGAAATCGAATTATTTTAATTACATCAAGATATGAAGAGATAGAAGGAAAAACTATTATAGAAGATGCTACCAAGGAATGGCTTGAAAAAAATAAAATGATTTATGATGAATTAGTGATGAATTCACAAAATAAATTAATAATTGCTCAAGAAAAAAAGATAGACTTATTTATCGATGATAGTATTGCACATTGTAGAAAAATGCAAGAAGGACAGATTAAAACATTTTTATATACTACAACTTGTAACCAAGGTTGTGAAGTACCAGATTTAGAGAGAGTATATTCATGGCCACAAATCTATAAAAAGTATTTACTAATTCAAAAAGAGAATTCTTAAAGGAATAATACAAACATAGAATGTAGTTAGAAAAATGACACACAGACAAAAGAAGACAGAAAATAGGGCAATTAGACAATTGATTTTTGAACATAAATTTGATATGATACTGCTAGAGATAAGGAGGAAATACTTTGATAGCAGAAGTCATATTAAATAGCAATGCCAAACAATTAAATAGAGTATTTGATTACCATATACCAGAAACTTTACTTCCAAAAGTGACAATTGGAAGTAGAGTTTTTGTACCTTTTAGTAACAGAAAAGAACCAGAAGAAGGCTTTGTTGTTAACATAAAAGAAACTTCTCCTTATGAAGTAAAAGATATCCTACAAGTGAATGAAAATAACTATGTTAGTGAAGAATATTTAAAATTGGCTAATTGGATGGCAAAACGATATTTTTGCAATGTATCTGATGCTATTAAATTAATGTTACCACCAGGAACAACTACAAAAGTAATTGAAAATCGTGTCAAAGAAAAAGTAGCTAATTTTGTTTATTTAAAAAAGGATACTGAAGAAATTGAAGAAGATATTGAAACTAAAAAGGTAAAATCAAGTAAACAAATAAGAGCATTAGAATTTTTGAAAGAAAATGATGGTATTTTAGTTTCGGATTTAGAAATATTTGCCGATGTTAGTAAAGCTGTTATTAATACATTAGAAAAAAATGGATATATCGAATTAATTGAAAAAATAGTAGAAAGAAATCCATTTTTACATAAGGCTGTAAAGGCAAGTTCGGATTTGGTACTCAATGAGGAACAACAAAAAGCATATGATACCATTTGTGAAGCTATGGAAGACCATCTTTATTCTGAATTTTTATTATTTGGAGTAACTGGTTCACGGAAAAACAGAAGTCTATTTACAATTAATTGAAAAGGTACTAAAAGAGGGAAAAACTAGCATTATGTTGGTACCAGAAATTTCGCTAACTCCACAAACTGTTGATAGATTTGTTTCTCGTTTTGGAGAAGAAAAAATAGCAGTATTGCATAGTAAGTTATCTTTAGGAGAAAGATTTGACCAATGGAATAAAATTAAAAAAGGAGAGGCAAAAATCATCATAGGGGCACGCTCAGCTATTTTTGCACCTGTTTCTGATTTAGGCATTATTATTATCGATGAAGAACATGATGCATCTTATAAATCAGAAACTACATCTAGATATCATACGAAAGAAATTGCGAGGTATTTAGCAAAAGAAAACAACATCCCTTTGCTATTAGGCAGTGCTACACCAGACTTAGGGTCATATTATCAAACACAAATAGGACAAAGTACATTGTTAACATTAACTAAAAGAGCGAATCAAGCTAGTTTGCCAACAGTCGAGGTAGTAGACTTAAGACATGAATTAGAACAAGGTAATAAAAGTATGATTAGTAGTAAATTACATCAGGCTATTAAAGAAAATTTAGAAAAGCACAAACAGACCATTTTATTTTTAAACCGCAGAGGTTTTTCTACTTTTGTGATGTGTAGAGATTGTGGACATACTATCAAATG
>CALXQF010000093.1 GCA_944390505.1 uncultured Clostridia bacterium
TCCGTTTTTTAACTCCTTTTTTATTAAATTGAACATTATCAAAATTTAATTTTGGATGTTCCTATGTACACATTTGATATTTTTTATTATCAATTCATTAAGGTACATCATAAGTTAAATGAGGTTTTAGTTATTAGTGATTTTTAAGCTCTTTTTTCCATAATTCCATCAATAAGTCCATATTTTAGTGCTTCTTGTGCTGTCATATAATTGTCTCTTTCTGTATCTTTATTAATGATATCTAATGGTTGACCTGTTCTTTCACTTAAAAACTTATTTAATTTTTCCCTGGTTTTTACCATATGGTCTGCATGAATTTTAATTTCAGTGGTTTGACCAGATAGTCCGCCACCACCAATTAATGGTTGATGAATTAAAATTTCTGCATTTGGTGTAGCAAATCTTTTTCCTTTTTCTCCTGCTGCTAAAAGCACAGCTCCCATACTTGCTGCCATACCAATACAAATAGTTGATACTGGGCATTTGATATAGTTCATTGTATCTACAATTCCCATTCCGTCTGTAATAGAACCTCCTGGGCTATTGATATATAAATTAATCTCTTTATCCGGGTCTTCAGATTCTAGGAATAATAATTGTGCAATTACTAAGCTTGCAGATGTTTGGTTAACATCTTCTCCTAAAAAGATAATTCTGTCTTTTAAAAGTCTAGAGAAAATATCATAAGATCTTTCTCCTTTTGCAGTTTGTTCAATAACATATGGTACTAAACTGTTTTGTTCTTTCATCTTAAACCTTCCTTTCTTTGGAAATTCTATTTTTTCATTTTGCTATTGTCAACAATAAATGCAATTGCTTTTTCTACTTTCATATTATTAGTAATATAGTCTTTTAGATATTCATTTTTCAAAATTTCTTCTTCTGTTTTGCCATAATTTTTAGCCATTTCTTTTAATTTTTCTTCTACTTCTTTTTCTTCTGGCTTAATATCTTCTGCTTTAATAATAGCTTCTAGAACTAGTCTTGATTTTACGCTTTTTTCTGCTTGTTCTTTCATTTCTTCTCTCATTTTGCTTTCTGATTTTCCTGATAATGTATAATATTGTTCTAGTGTTAAACCTTGATATTGTAATCTTTGTTCTACATCTTTTACCATATTATCAATTTCAGTTTCAATCATACCTGATGGAATATCTAATTCTACATCATCGCAAACAGCTTGAATAGCTGCTTCTTCTGTTTCATATTTTGCTTTTTCTTCATTTTCTTTTTGAAGCTTCTCTTTTATACTATTTTTTAAATCTGCTAATGTGTCAAATTCACTAACATCTTTTGCAAATTCATCATCCATTTTTGGCAATTCTTTTTTCTTAATTTCATGTAATTTTACTTTAAAAACAGCTGGTTTTCCTGCTAAATCCTTTGCAAAGTAGTCTTCTGGGAAATTAACTTTGATGTCTTTTTCTTCTTCTAATTTCATTCCAATAACTTGGTCTTCAAATCCTGGAATAAAAGTATTGCTTCCTATTTCTAGTTCGTGTTTTTCTGCTTTTCCACCTTCAAATGGGACACCATCAATAGAACCTTCGAAATCAATGACAGCAATGTCTCCTTTTTCTACCGGCCTATCTTCAATGGTAACTAATCTTGCATTTCTTTCTGCCATATGTCCTAATTCATGTTCTACTTCTTTGTCAGATACAGTATACTCAATTTTTTTCAATTCTATACCTTTATATTTTCCTAATTTCACTTCTGGTTTAATTTGTACAATTGCTGTGAAAATTAAGTCTTTTCCTTTTTCCATTTGAGTAATATCAATATTTGGTCTGCTTACTGCTTCTATGTTATTTTCTTTAATTGCTGCATCGTAAATATCTGGTACTAGTTCATTAAATGTATCTTCATAAAAAATTTCACTTCCATAGTGTTTTTCTACTATTTGCATTGGTGCTTTACCTTTTCTGAAGCCTGGAATAGTGAAGTATTTTGCTGTTTTTGCATATACTTTTTTCATTGCTTCTTCAAATTTTTCTGCTTCTATTGTGAAACTTAATTTTACTTCATTTTTGTTTTCTGTGTTTTCTACTTTTACACTCATTGTTAAATCTTCCTTGCATAAATATATTTAGGTTTTTAAAAAGGTTCTACCTATAAACCTATTAATTAGCTTTTATATTATATCACAATTTTTGCATATTGCAAGACTAGTTTGCATAATTTTGCCTTTGAGCTGTGAATTACACCTGCTCTAAATCAAAATTCAAATAATCTGCACTAACCAGTTTGAATTGTATTCCTTCTACTTCTCCTTCTACAGCATCTTGATGTGATTTACCATGCAAATGTCCATAATAGCATCTTTTAATATGATATTTTTTCATGGTATTAATAAAATCTAAAAATTGATGATTTTGTAAGCTACTTTGCGTAATAGGAGGATAATGCATAAATAGAATAATTTCTTTATCTTCTCCATATTTCTTTAATCCATCTTGTATTGCTAATTCTAGTCTAATGGCTTCTCTATGAATTATTTTTTTACTTTCTTCTGACTCTAGTAAAGTCCAGCCTCTTGTTCCGGTTATCATTTTATTTTCTACCAAATAACTATTATTATAAATAAAATCAATGTTTTCAAAATCATGGTCTTTTAAATAATTTCTCATGCTAGTCAAGGTTGTCCACCAATAGTCATGATTTCCTTTTAGTAATAATTTTTTTCCAGGTAATTGATTTAGATATGTAAAATCTAAAAAAGTATCTTCTAAATACATTGCCCATGAAAAATCACCCGGAAGAATAACAGTGTCTTCTGGTTTTACCTTACTTTCCCAGTTTTTTTTAATTTTTTCATCATGACCTTCCCAATTTTCACCAAATATACTCATTGGCTTATTGGTTCCAAAAGAAAGGTGTAAATCTGCTATAGTATAAATTGCCATTACTTTCCTCCCCTTTTTCTTTACTATTTTTCACACTCCTGGTTGATGATGATCCTTTTCTAATTCAACATACTAATTAAGATGTATTTTTTCAATATATGTCCCCTGAACTGACAAAATGTCAGTTCAAGGACGTATTTGCGACTGACATTTTGTCAGTTTGAAGAAACGTCCCCCAACTGACAAACTGATAAATTTGGAACTGCATTTAGTGTTAAATCTGAATGGTAACCTGCTAAATAAGTATAGTATCCTGCAGAAGCAATCATCGCCGCATTATCTGTACACAAAATTGGCTGTGGATAATAAATTTCATAGCCTTTTTCTTGTAATTTTAAAAATTCATTTCTAATATAAGAATTAGCAGACACACCTCCTGCTAATGCAATTGTTTTTACTCCTAATTGTTTTGCAGCTTTTAGTGTGTTTTCTATTAATTCTTCTGTGATTGTTTTTTCAAAGCTAATACATAAATCCGCCTTGTTTATGTCCGGATTTTTATGATGTAAATTAATCACCGCTGTCTTAATTCCGCTAAAACTAAAATCTAAATTATCTAAATGAGATTTCGGAAGTTCAATAGTAGGTGCCCCTTCTTTAGCTAGTTTGTCAATTTTAGGCCCTCCTGGATATCCGAAGCCCAATTACTCTTGCTACTTTATCAAAAGCTTCTCCTACTGCATCATCTCTTGTTTTTCCTAAAATTTCAAATTGTACATAATCTTTAATATTTACTAAATGGGTGTGTCCACCTGATATAATTAAACATAAAAATGGAGGTTTTAAGTTAGGATGACTAATATAGTTAGCTGCAATATGTCCATGAATATGATTTGTTCCAATTAGTGGCTTTTTCAAGGCATAACTAAATGCTTTTGCATACGATACTCCTACTAATAATGCTCCTACTAACCCTGGTCCATAAGTACATGCAATTAAGTCAATTTGTTCTATTGTTATATCAGCTTGTCTTACTGCTTCTTCTACTACAAAAGAAATCGCTTCTACATGATTTCTAGAAGCAATTTCTGGCACCACTCCTCCAAATTGTTGATGAATTTCTATTTGTGAATTTATAACATTTGAAAGAACTTCTCTTCCATTTTTTACAATAGCAGCAGAAGTTTCATCACAGCTTGATTCTATTCCCAAAGCATAAAAATCTTTCATATTTTTCTTCTTTCTCTTATTATAATTTTACTTTTATAATATTTCTATTTTTTATTTTACATAAATAGACTGAAAACTCCTCCTATTAAGCTATCTAATCCACTAGTAATTCCATTAATGATTGGAGAAATAATTATACTAGAAATTGGTGTAATCCAAATAATTAAAAAAATAATATAGAATAATTGAGTATGTTCTTCAAACCATCTTTTAGCATTATATGATAAAAATGCTGCTAGTACTTTTGATCCATCTAATGGTGGCAATGGTATTAAATTAAATACTCCTAGCCCCACATTAACAATTACTGTATATTGAACCATTGCTAGAATAATTTCTCCTATTTGATTTTCTAATACAAAACTAGTTGCAAATGCCTGTAAAGCATAAAATATAATAGCAAATATAACTGCTAAAATAAAATTCATAACTGGCCCTGCCAATGAAACTAATGCTTCGGCAGTTTTAACTGACATTTTTCTTGTAAAATTATTAGAGTTAATTTGTACAGGTTTTCCCCACCCAATATGGGCAAAAATAAGCATTACTAATCCAATAGGATCAAGATGCGAAAAAGGATTTAAATTAAGTCTACCTTGATTTTTGGGTGTTTCATCTCCTAATTTTACTGCAACAAAAGCATGAGCAAACTCATGAAAAGTAATTGCAATTAATACTCCTGGTATGGTTAATAATAGTGATAAAATACTAAATCCTCCAGTTATAATGCTAAATAATGCAAAAATAATTAAAATAATATATAAATATCTGGTATCAAAATACATAATTTTTACCTTCCTTTATCTTAACATCACTTAAATATATTAACAAAATTATTAAT
>CALXQF010000094.1 GCA_944390505.1 uncultured Clostridia bacterium
TTATTTTTTCTATTTGTTTTTTTATTTTTTGTTTAACCTCTCGTAATGTTTCTAAAATATTATAACCATAATTAATAGAAACTTCCATATAAATATTAGGTCCCTCTGGTGTACTTTCTACTCTTGTTCTCATTACTTTATAAATAGCATCTGAACGTTTTGCTAAATATTCTGCAATTTGTCTAAAAACAGTATCTGAAATAGTAAAATTGCCTAAATAACTAAAGGTTGGTCTGATAATAGATTTTTCGGAAATATATGGTGCATTCCCTTTGCCTTTAAATTTAAAAATTTGTAATGGGTCTAAAATATATCCTGAAAAATCTTTTTTAATTTCAAAAGTAGGTACTGGTATTACATGCTTTCCTTGTGTAGTACGAATTCTTTTTGCTGTTTCCATTTCTGCTTCTGTTGCAACATCTTGAATATATATCCTTTTGCATGGCTTTGGTAGTCCTAAATTTTCTGCAATTTTATCAATCATTCCATCTGAAGTACCTAAAATTAAAATAGATTCTGGCTTAGATTTTCGGATTGCCTTTTTCATGTCATTTCGTTCTTTCTCATTAATGAAAATAGCTTTCTTGACAGTTTCTACCTTAGTAGGAGCTTTTTTAGCAGATGTTCCAGCAATCACGTCATTTTCATTAATTAATAAACCATCATCAATAATATAATGGATATTATTTTCATTTGCTACCATCTGAGCTCTGTAGCTTTTTCCTGTGCCAGATGGTCCTACAAAAGCATATACTTTTATCTCTTCATTTGGATTTAAATTATTAAAAAGTTGCAACCTTCTTCTCTCCTTATTTTCTTATTTTTAGTCATTTGTTTTCTGCGTTTAATTTATTTTTTATCAGTTTATTTGCTTTCATTATCTTTGTGTATTAAACTGTATTTTTTGCTACTTAAAATTACATCTATTTTTGCTTTCTAAGAATTTTTTTCCACAATTACAAATTGATATGTCAAACTTCTATAGCGTGGTCTTGTTGTTTTTCTTTCAATTTCCTTCACATCATATTTCTTTATTATTTCATTATAAAATTGTAATTGCGCATTGTCAATCAAAATAATTCTTCCTGTGTAATTTTTTAATGTTTCTTCATCAAAAATAATTTTGGTAGGAGGACTAAAATTTTCAAATGGTTTTACATCATGGTTTGGATCAATATGATACAAATATTGGTTATATTCTGGAAAATGTACCATTACATTTGGCCCTTGGTAAATGTCTTGATATAAAATCATATCTCCTTCTTGATAATTTTCTTGCAAAAATCTAATTTCTTCTCCATTCGAAGGATCATAGTTTTCTATGACAATCATACTATTATTATATATACTCAAACCTAAAATAATCATTACAACTACAAAAGAAAATATTTTTTGTTTTTTTGTATCATTATTTGCTAAACAATAAGCAAATGCAAACATCAAAATTCCAGTAGGAATAAGCATATAGCGATGATACATAATTGGCTTAATTAAAACTGTGATGAGTAACATTGCAAAATAAATTCCAAAATGCGCTAATAAGCAAAACCAAACTACTCCTAAGTTTTTCTTTTGCTTTTTGAGGCACACAATTTGAAAAATTAAATAAGCATACATGATTAAAGTAAATACCACAGATATTGGAATACTTAATCTGCCATTAAATTGAATACCTAATGGCGCTGCTACTGTTTCTGCTAAATTAAGCGGAATCCAATAGCCTTTGCTTACAGCTTGTGCCTGTTTTAAAAATACAAATACCCATGGCAAATATCCTAATACTTGAACAACAGCCATGATAAAAAATGTAATAATATATTTTTTCTTAGATATCTGATTTTCTTCATACATCTTTTTAGAAAATAGAATATAGAAAAATAATAATCCATTTATTAATGCGACTGTTGCTAGCCCGTAATAATGGCAATGAGCAGCAAGCAAACTAAAAATAGCAAATAAAATCCAATTTTTAATCCTATATTTTTTTACAATTCTATATGCATAAATTCCTGTTAGGGTTACAAAAAGCATGGTCCATGTATACATACGAATCTCCATAGCATACATTGCTACAAATGGTAAGAAAAACATTAAAAAGGTATATGCCACTCCCACTTTTTCTCCAAAATCTTTTCGTATATGTGTATAACCTAAAACACCAAGTAGAATTGCTGGTATCGCTGAAAATAATCTACATGCTAAAATAGAATTATTAAAAGGCATGGTAAATGTTTTTAGTAATAAATAATAAAGTACTGGATGCACATCTCCACTATCAATACGAATAATGTCAGCATAATCATGTCTTACTAAATACATTGTATATGCTTCATCATACCACACTTCTGTGTGAAAAGCTCCTAGTAATATAAAGATACTCCCTAAAATAATTAGTGTAATATGGAACCATTTTTGTTTTACAATTGTATTCCATTTTTGCAATACTTTTTCCATTTTTATTCCCTTTATTCTTTACCCTTTCTTATATTTTATAATGATTTGACATTAACTACTGGTGTTCAAATATCATACTATTTAAAATAAAATATTTATTTACCATTCATTTTTCTCTATTTGTTAATTATCTATTGCTTGTTTTTCAATTAATGAAATATGGTAGCTGTCCTCATGATACATGGTTTGAAATCCTTGTTGTTTGATTAATTGTATCTTATCTCCATAATGTTGTTCGAAACGTTCATATAGGTCATCTGAATCACTTACAATCCATATTCTTCCTTCATAACTATCCATTTCTTCAATTTGTTTGATGGTTATCATATCTTTTCCAAAAGCTTGATATGCCTTTTCTTGGTTCCAAGCCTCATGGTCAAAGAAACAATTTTGGTATTCTGGCAATAACATACTTGTTACAAATCCAGCACCACCCCAGTTGCCAAATAAAATAAGGTCATCTTCTTGTATATCTTGTGTAATATAAGCAAGTGGCTCTTGGTTAATGGGAGCATAATTGATTTTTGCTACTTGATAATTGACAAAAATGGCAACAACTAAAATCAAAATACAACATAATATCGTTAATACTTTTCTTCCTCCTTTTGCCATAAAAAATGCCATAAAGAAAAAGAATAATCCTGTTAAGTTCAAAAAATATCTAGCATATAAAATTGGTGTGATGAAGGAAATTATAAGCATTGCCATCATGACAATCATATAAATACCAATTGCCCATAATCCTGGTAAGTTGCTTGAATTTTCTGCTTGTTCCTCTACTCTTGTTTCTTGTAATTGATTATCTTTGTTTTGTACTTCGTTCTGTGTTGATGTTAATTTTTTCTTTTTTTCTATGCATATTGCCCTTATCATACTATAAATTGCATAAACTAGTAATATAATACCAAAGCCAATTGCTATTTTTTCATCAATAAAAATGGTATCTAAATTCCCCGTAAATTGGAATCCTAGTATTTGTAAAAATACAGCTATGGATGGACCATTAATCCAAAAGCCTTGTGATACATGTTGAATTTGACCAAGTAAAGCAACTACCCATGGCAAATACAGTAGAATTTGTACTACTGCTGAAATAGTAAATGCTTTTAAATCTACTGTAAAAACTTTTTGTTTATTATTTTCTCTAGATGCTTTATTTGCTTTATTTTCTGGGATTGTTTTATGTTTCTTTATTGCTGTTCTTAATAAATAAATGAATAGAATAAGATTAATCACTCCTGCTGTTGCTAGCCCATAATAATGCGTATAAGCAGAAGCTAAACTAAAAATAGCAAATAAAATCCAATTGATATAAAATCTTTTTTTGTTAGTATCTTTTTCATCTTTGGACAATTTTGTAAAAGTATATATTTTATAAGCATATATTGCCATTAGTGTGACAAATAACATTGCCCAAGTGTACATTCTAATTTCACCTGCATATACACTACTAATTGGCATAAATAGCACGAAAAATGAAAATAAAAGTCCTACTTTTTCTCCAAATGTTTTTCTCACATAGGTATATCCTATGATTCCAAGTATTGCAAGTGGAAGCATGGAAATAATACGATATATATAAAGATTAGAACCAAATAGTAAATAAAAAACATGTAAAATCCAATAATACAAAACTGGATGAACATCATTACTACCAATATTCCAAATATCTGCAAAACTGGTACTTGCAATACCTACAGAATAACTTTCATCAAACCATAGGTTCTGATGAAAGATAGGAATACTAATGAAAATAATTCCTAGTATAATGATAGTAATGTGTACATATTTTATTTTACTTTTTGGTTCTGAAATATTTTTGTGCATATAATCTGTAGTTCCTTTCATAACTGATTTTACTCTTTTTTGATTGATTGATTTGTTTCAATTGGTTATTAAAAATCAATATATTTTGTTCTATAGATTATATCACTGTTTTATTTAGTTTGTCTATGGTTAGGTTCTTAAATTTTTTTCGTATGTTCTACCTGTTTGTAATGTTTCTTTTAATATATCACAAAAGTATTTTCAAATTGTTTATATTGATATTGATTTAAATCTATATTTAATTCTTCTATTTCTGTCCCATCTATCACAAACGCTTCATTTTCCTGTTTACTCTTTAATTTATCACTTAGTTTCTCTAAGCTATCAGTATGTTCAAAAGTTGTATTGTCAATTGCATTTTGGAATCTGACATAAATATTTTCTACATTGTGATAGTAAACTGTATCTTTCTCAAGAGTTGCTGCATAATGAACTCCATCAATAATTCTCCTTGAAAAACAGCCTGACATATCAATCTTTTCAAGCCAAGTAGTATGAAGATAGATATTAAAGCTAATAAACAAGGCAATGTATATACCAACTATAATATATTTCCAAATTTTACTTTCTTTACAAACTACATAAATACCATAGA
>CALXQF010000095.1 GCA_944390505.1 uncultured Clostridia bacterium
CACAAGATACCATAAGATACTACGAAAAAGAAGGGCTAATTCCAACTGTTCCAAGAACAGAAAGTGGAATTAGAAATTTTGATGAAGAAAGCTGCAATTGGATAGAATTTATTAAATGTATGAGAAATGCTGGACTAGAAATAGAAGTACTAAAAGAATATGTTAAGTTATTTAGAGAAGGAAAGTCGACAGTAACAAAAAGAAAAGAACTACTACAAAAACAAAGAGAAAAACTACTAAAAAAACAAAAAAATATTAATGAAACAATTGATAGGTTAAATTATAAAATAAAGCTATATGATGATATAGAAGCAGGTAAAAGAAAAGATTTTATGGAAAAACCATAAAATAAAATAATATCTTCTGCCAATACAGAAGAAAGAATAAGAAAGGAGAAATTTTGATATGGAAAATACTAAAAAATTAGTTGTATATTTTACATATACGAATAATACAAAGAAAATAGCAGAAAAGATAAAAGCAAAATTAAACTGTGATATATTAGAAATTAAACCAGTAAAACCATATGATACAGATTATGATACAGTTGTAAGATTAGAGCAAAATAATGAAACAGCGAAAAAAACGCCAGATATCCAAAGTATTAATGTAGATTTTAGTAAATATGACGAAATCATTTTAGGAACACCAGTATGGTGGTATACAATAGCACCAGTGATTAGAACATTTTTAAAACAAAATGACTTATCGGGTAAGAAAATAGTTCCTTTTGCTACAAATGGTGGTTGGATTGGTCGTACATTTCAAGAAATAAAGGAATTATGTCCTAATTCAAATATAGAAAATGAAATGAATATTGTTTTTGAAGGAAGCGACATGCAGACACCAGAAAAAGAAGTGGAGAATTGGATAAATAGTTTGTAAAATATCATAAAATGTGATATAGTTTCAACAGTAGATAACATAGTTATCTAAAAATAAACAAAGGGGGAGATTTTATGAAAAAGCAAATTTGGATTCCACTTCTTGTGGTAATAGTGATAGTAATTGGAGTAATAGGCTATTTCGTAATTTCTGATTTGGGGCAAGAGGAAAAATTAATGACAGAATTAGATGAGCTAAATACATTAGTGAATTCTGAAAATATCGATATGAACCAAATCGAAGAAAGACTAAATAGAGTTGTAACAAAAGGAGACTATGCAACTGTTGAAAAAGCATTTAAGCAATATTTATCAGATAGCTTTGACAATGCAATTAGAATTTCCGAAATTTTAAATGATGAAAAAATAACACAAAGTTTGACAGCAGAAAATTATAAAGAAGATGGACCTGATTTTGTAGCTACCAAAGAATATTTGACTAATACAAAGCAAGAACTCAATGAAAGAAAAACAAATTATGAAGGATTTTTTACAGAAGAAAAAGCAATGTCTTATATTAATGATAAAGGATTAGATTCTTATTACACTGATTTATATAGAAATGAATTAGTTGGAGATATTGAATCAGAAGATGTTGCAGATGAAGTGGGACCAGCAATTGATGAAATCATTGCAATACTAGATAAAACAGAACAAATTATTAACTTCTTATCTGAACATAAAGATGGTTGGCAAATTGAAGATGACAATATTGTATTTACAACAGAAAGTCTATCAGAACAATATAATACATTGATATCAGAATTATAGTAAAAATAAAATTACTTTATACAAGTGTATAGAGTAATTTTATTTTTTATGATATAGTAAGGTTACGAAATTTGTAATAGAAATTTTTATTTTTACACATAATAAAAAAGAAAAATTCAATAAAAGAGGAGAACAAAAGCTTGATTTGGGAAATTATTTTAATCGTAATAGGATTTATCTTTTTAGTAAAAGGTGCCGATTTACTAGTAAAAGCAGCTACAAGTATTGCTAAAAAATTTGGATTATCCGAAATGTTAATAGGGCTAACAATAGTAGCAATAGGAACTTCACTTCCAGAAATTCTTATTACCATTACATCTGCAATAGATGGACATTCTGATTTAATTATAGGAAATGCAATTGGCAGCTGTATTTGCAATTTCTTATTTGTAATAGGAATTTCAAGTTTAGTTAGACCAGTAAAATTTGATAATAGAATTATAAAAAGGCATTTACCAATTAGTATTATAGCTATGCTATTATTGCTATTTTTAGGTAATACAACGAAATTAGGAGAAACTCACATTATTGATAGATGGCAAGGCATTGTATTATTACTATGTACAGTAATCTATATCATTTACACTATTTATGAAGAGAAAAAGCTAAAAGATAAACAAATGGATGATGAAATTATAAAAGACGTAGAATCGAAGGAAGTAAAATCTGTTTGGACTATTATTGTCTTTTTTATTTTAGGAGTGTTAGGGTTAAAATTTGGATCTGATTTTGTTGTAGATAATTCTATTTTAATCGCCGAAAGGCTAGGGTTATCAGAACGATTTATTGGAATGACTATTGTAGCTGTTGGAACAGCTTTACCAGAAATTATTACAGGAATTATAGCAGCTAAGAGAAATGAGTCTGATTTACTATTAGGAAATATAACAGGTTCTAATATTTTTAATTTGTGCTTGTTAGTTGGATTAGGAGCTATTATTAATCCTTTAACATTTACTACTGATTTTAATAGCAGCATATTTATTTTAATTGTAGTAACTGTTTATTTACAATTTGTGGCAACTCTTAACAAAAATAGTGAATTAGATAGAAAAAGAGGAATCCTTTTAATTATTGTATATATCATTTATATATTAAGTATGTTGTAAATAACTATTACAATGAATATTGAGAGGAGAGTATCAATGATAGAAATAAGGCAAGAAAACAAAAATGATTATGAGGAAGTTTATAACCTCATTAAAACTGCTTTTAAGACAGCAGAGCACAGTGATGGAAATGAGCATGATTTAGTCGTAAAATTAAGAAAAAGTGATAGTTTTATTCCAGAGCTGTCATTAGTAGCCATAAAAGACGATAAAATTGTAGGATATATTTTGTTTACAAAAATAAAAATAGACAAATATGAAGAAATTGCTTTAGCTCCACTCGGAGTATTACCAGAATACCAAAATCAAGGTGTTGGAGGGAGACTTATTAAAGAAGGACATGAAATAGCAAAAAAGCTAGGATATCATTATTCGGTTGTTTTGGGTAGTGATACTTATTATCCAAAATTTGGATATATTCCAGCAATACAATATGGAATAAAAGCACCTTTTGAGGTTCCTAACCAAAATTTTATGGCTATGAAATTGAATAATACGGATTTAGAAATAAAAGGTGTTGTTAAGTATGCACAAGAATTTGAAATTTGAAAAAGATTGGGTATATCAATCTTTTTTTGACTAATAGCCTATTGTATAAGATTTTTAATTTAGGGTAAAATAGCAATATAAAAATAAAAATGAGTATTGTCTTTTTCAATAAGATATGGTAGACTATTTTTGCTAAAAAGCAGAAAGGGGACTTAAAATGAATAAAAAAGTAATTTATGGATTAATTGTATTAGTAGTTATTATTGTGATTGGAGTGGCTATTTATTTCGCTACAACACAAAACCAAGAAGAACCAAATGAGGAAAACAATGTAAATATTGACTTACAAGCTTTAAATACTACTCTTTCATCACAACCACCATTTAATGAACTTGCTACTATGGATATTACAATGGATACATTAAGTTCTATGTACCAAATTACAGCAGACGAAGTAGATGAAGTAATCGGAAAAATGCCTATGATGAATGTACAAGCTAGTATGTATTTAGTCATCAAAGCAAAAGATGGTGCTGTAGATAGTGTTAAAACAAAGGTGGAAAACTATGGTACTGCGTATGAAGAACAATGGGCAACCTATTTACCAGAACAATATGAGTTAGTAAGACAAAGAAGAACTGGTGTAATAGGAAATTATGTATATCTTATTGTTTCTGAAAATGCTGCAGATTTAGAAGCATTAATTAAATAAAAGTATACAATGATGCAAAAAGCAATATTCAATGTAGAAATGAATGAGTAATGAAATATTGTGTGATTGCAAAAATGCTAACAAAAAGAATAGTTGCTTTCACAAGTAGGCAACTTTTCTTTTTGGCACAAGAAAAAGGGGAATAAAAAGATGGTATTTAGCAGTATTGTGTTTTTGTATATTTTTCTACCAATTATGCTACTTTTATATTTCATTGTACCAAGTAGATTCAAAAATGCTATTATGATATTAGCAAGCTTGGTGTTTTTTGCATGGGGAGAAATCCGTTACATTTTTATTATGTTAGTGCTTGCTGTAATGGATTTTGTTTGTGGCAAAAAAATTACAAAGTATCGAGATAATAAAAAGAAAAAAATTATTTTCTTAATGATTAATGTAGTAGTTAATTTAGGGATTTTATTTTTCTTTAAATATGCAGACTTTATTATTAGTAATATTAACAATTTAACAGGACTTTCTATCCCATTACTTAATATTCCGCTTCCAATAGGAGTATCTTTTAATACATTTCAATCTTTGTCTTATATCATAGATGTTTATAGAGGAACTGTAAAATGTGAAAAGAGTTTTTATAATTATTTAACTTATACCACTTTATTTCCACAAATTATTGCAGGACCAATTGTACGTTATGAAACAGTAGATGAAGAATTAGAAACCAAAAATATTAGTTTGGATAATTTTTCAGCAGGAATGAAGCGATTTATTATTGGACTTGGAAAAAAAGTATTAATTGCCAATAGTGTAGGGACATTATGGAATACCATTGAAGTAGGAAATTATGCAGAATTAAGTATGCTATTTGCATGGATAGGAATTATTGCATTTGCACTTCAAATCTATTTTGATTTTAGTGGCTATTCTGATAT
>CALXQF010000096.1 GCA_944390505.1 uncultured Clostridia bacterium
TAGTTTATAAAAATAAAGGGCTTTCTATAATAAATAATATTATAGAAAGTCTTTTATTTTTATAACAAATATAAATTATTAAAATAATTATAATATCAGCAGATTTTATTTCTAGAATTGATTTTAGTAGATTCCATATTCCAGATGATATTATGAATGCTATTCAAAGTTCTGCTATGGAATTTTTGGGTATGTTATCAGAATGGGCCAAAAATGCATTAACTGGTGCTATTAATTTCTTAACATCAATTCCAACAATTGGCGTCTATTTAGTAGTTACATTATTGTCTCTTTATTTTATGTGTGTAGATAAAGTATATATGATTGATCAACTAGAACATCATATGCCAGAAACATGGGTAAAACGAATTGGAGTTCATCTAAAAGATTTAGTAAAAAGCTTGGGAGGTTATTTAAAAGCAGAAGTTACCCTAGTATTTATCTCATTTGTTATTACATTAATAGGCTTATATATTTTTCACTTTGTAGGACTTAATGTTCCATATCCTTTGTTAATGGCATTTATCATAGGATTTGTTGATTTATTACCTATTTTTGGTTCTGGAACAGTTATGATACCTTGGGCTATTTTGTCAGCATGTACTGGAGATTTTACTTTAGCAATTGCTATTTTAGTATTATGGGCAGTCATTTCCATTGTAAGGCAACTTTTAGAACCAAGAATTGTGAGTGGCAATATTGGAATTCACCCTATTTTTACTTTAATTGCAATGTACACAGGATTTAAGTTTATTGGTGTTCTTGGAATGATTATAGGACCAATTATTTTAATTATTTTAAAAAATATATTTGCCACATTTATTGACAAAGGTGTCTTTAAATCTATTTTTGAGCGTTAAATAAAAAGGCTGTCAATGGGATTTATCAAACATCTCATTAACAGCTTTTTTTAAGCTAATTCTTTGATAGCCTTTCTAGCTAGCTCATCACAACGATTATTATACTCATTATCGCTATGACCTTTTACTTTATGAAAAACAACCTGATGAACTTTGGTAAGTTCAATTAGTTCTTGCCAAAGTTCTTTATTTTTTACTTCTTCTTTATTAGAATTTTTCCAATTCTTTTTCACCCAGCCAGAAATCCAGTCTTGTAAAAAAGCATTGACTACATAAGCACTATCACTGTATAAATCCACTTTACAAGGGCGTTTTAAAAGTTTTAAAGCTTCAATTACAGCTGTTAACTCCATTACATTATTAGTGGTATCTTTTTTACCACCTGAAATCTCTTTTTTGTTTTCTCCAAGCATTAAAATAGCTCCCCAGCCACCAGGCCCAGGGTTTCCACTACATGCTCCATCTGTATAAATAGTTACTTCTTCTAACATCAATAAAATTCTCCTTCTTATAGTTAAATTGAAACTTTTTTTGTTAATTACAATTTATTTTTGGTACAAATTTTAAAATTCTCCTTTGCAGATTGTAAAAACTTAACTTTTATGATATTATATCAATAAATGAAAACAAGTCAATAGTTAGGAGGATATTATGAGCAGAGTACTAGGAATTATAGCAGAGTATAATCCATTTCATAATGGACATCTATACCATATACGCGAATCAATAGAACAATGTGGTGCTAATTATGTAATTTGTATTATTTCTGGTAATTTTGTACAACGCGGTAATACTTCTATTATTGATAAATGGACGAAAACCAAAATGGCACTTTGCAATGGTGCAGACTTAGTCATAGAACTTCCAACGGTTTATAGTACTTCTAGTGCAGAAAATTTTGCAGAAGGAGCTATTAAAATACTAGATTCTTTAGGAGTTGTGGATACTATTTCATTTGGCATGGAAGCCAAAGACATTGCCACTTTAAATAATATTGCCAATGTACTTTATCAAGAACCAAAAGAATATGTGACAATGTTAAATCATGAATTAAGTAAAGGAATTTCTTTTCCAAAAGCAAGAGAAAATGCTTTAATGATGTATTTAAATGACATTAAACGATATGCCAATGTATTAACAGGTGCTAATAATATTTTGGCGATTGAATATTTAAAAACACTAAAAAAATTGAAAAGTCAGTTAATGCCAATAGGAGTAAAAAGACAAAAAGTACTTTACCATGATGAGATGATAGTCGATGACTTTGCTAGTGCTACTGCTATTCGTAAAATGATTGCGACTAGGCAATTTGATGATATCAGAAAAGTAATTCCACGTACTTCTTATATCTTATTAGCCCAAGAACTAAAAAAAGGACATTATGTATTAGATTTATCTAATTTTCAAAAAGAAATCTTATACATCTTACGAAAAATGACAGTAGAAGAAATAAGGGCATTACCAGATCTATCAGAAGGCTTAGAAAATGCCATTAAAAATGCAGCAGATTCTTGCAATAATATTATTGACTTAGTGAATATGATTAAGTCAAAGAGATATACACAAACTAGAATTCAAAGAATTTTGGTTTATGCTTTATTAGGAATTAATAAAAAAATGATGGAAACTTCTAAAAAAACGGTTCCATATACCAGAATTTTAGGGTATACAGAAAAGGGAAAAAGATTAATTTCGGAAATCATGCAGAGAAATCAAAAATTAAATTTAGTAACATCAGTCAAAAAATTCTTAGATGAAAATAAAAGTAAACCTTTAAAAGATATGTTACAAACTGATATTTATGCGACTAATGTATATACTTTAGGTTATGAACGTGATTCATGGGCAAATTTAGATTATACCAATAAAATTATAACAATTGAAGACTTAAAAAATTCGTAAGAAATGTTATTAAATAAATGACTTTCATAGTCAAAATATAATTTAAAATGAAAATTTTTTAACTACTACAATATATTATGATGCAAAATAAGAAAGGACTGTAAAAAAGTATGGTAATAGGTATAACAGGAAGTTCCGGAGCAGGAAAGAGCACAGCTTGTGAAATTTTAGAACAAAAATATCATTTTAAAATTATTACAGCAGATGAAATCGCAAAAGAATTATCCAAAAAAGGAACCCCTTATTTATCAGAAATTGTAGCAAAATTTGGTAATGATATTTTATTAGAAAATGGAGAATTAAATAGAAGAAAATTAGCAGATATGATTTACCAAAATGAAGAAAAAAGAAAGCAATTAAATGAATGTACCTTAAAATATATTAAAAAAGAAATTGAAGAAAAAGTAAAAGCAATAAAAAAGGTAGAAGAATTAGAAAAAGCAGATTGCTCTAATTCTATTTCTATGGAGATAGATAAGAATTTAAAAAAACTAATTGCAATAGATGCCCCTTTGCTATTTGAAGCAGGACTTGATAAAATATGTGATACTACAATTGCCATTGTTTCAGCTGATAGAAATAAGCAAATACAAAGAATGATGGAAAGAGACAATATAGATAAAGCACACGCCACAGCAAGACTGAATGCACAACATTCAAATGAGTTTTATATGAGCAAATGTCAGTATACAATTACAAATGATGAAAAAAAAGAAGACATGGAAATACAACTAGAACAAATATTACAAAAACATTAAATTTATGTGACATTTTTGTAACAATATTGAATTGCTATTTTATTTATCATATAATTAAGTTAATTTAGTAGGGCAATTATAATTGATACATAAGAAAATCACCATGCAAAGGGGAGTAGTACACATGGAAACTTTTGCAGATTACATTTTATCTGAAAAAGGTTGGATAAAAAAGATGGAAATCATGCACTATTTAAAGAAAAAAACAGGTATCTTTTTTGATAAATCTGTTGTTTTCAAAACTTTTCTTGCAAAACTATTTTTAGATACTGCTGATTTAGATTTAGACAAAAATGTTGTTATTACTGCTTGTCTATTATGTAACTGCAAAAAAAGTAATGATGCACAAGATTTTAATAAAATTCGTTCTTATGCTAAAGATGGAGCAGAATACTTGAGCGAGCTTGGCTTCTCTGACCGCTTTTGTAAAATATGTGAAGAAGTTAATCGATATAGTGGAAGTACCCCAAGAGAAAGTGAAAGTGATATATTAGAATTAGTTGATCAATTTGGTGGTATGTTATTAGATAGACCAGAAAGAATTGGATTTAAGGTAGATGAAGCATTAGTTTTACTAGAGTATAGAAATTTAAAGGATAAAGATAATCGCTATTTAGAACAATTTAAAGATTTTGTGAATCAAATGCAGGAGGTGTTAGTATGAGTAAACCAGCACTACAAAGTATAGCAGATAATTTTAACGAAATAGGAGACATTGATAAAGAAACAATTACTTTGGCACGTACCAGCTATGAAAATACAATAAATGCAATTCGTGTAAAAGAAATAGAGGAAGAGCAAATTAAATCTCAAGACATTAGAACTCCTAATGATACGCCACAAGTAACCGTTCAAGATATTAAAGATGAAATGAATAGACCTATGATAGAACGAGAATTAGGAGAGGATGTTGGCACTAGAACGCAAGAAGATGATGAACATGAATTATAATAATTAATTATTTTGTAAATGCAGAGAATATATTATTTATAAACCACAAAAGAGAAATAATAAAAAAAGAGATTGGATGATTCCCAATCTTTTTTTAGGGCAAGATGTGTCCTTAGAACTGACATTTTGTCATTTCAGGGACGTATCTTAAAACTGACAAAATGTCGGTTGGAAGAAACGTCCCAAAACTGACACGAAAGGAGACAAAAACAATGCAAGAAATGTTTGCAGATTTACATGTACACATTGGTAGAAGTGAGAATGGAAAGCCTATAAAAATAACAGCTGCTAGAAGTTTAAATTTTGCTAATATAGCCAAAGAGTGTGCGGATAGAAAAGGAATCCAAATTGTAGGAATTATTGATTGTGCTTCACCTTATG
>CALXQF010000097.1 GCA_944390505.1 uncultured Clostridia bacterium
ACTTCCAAGAACGATTACAGTACACTCTAGCGAAATGTTAGAAGCACTAATTGAACCAGCATTAATGGTAGTAGATGCTGTACATAGTGTGTTAGAAAGAACACCACCAGAATTAGCAGCAGATATTAGCGATAGAGGAATTTATATGACTGGTGGAGGTTGCTTAATAGACGGTTTAGATAAACTTTTGCAAGAAAAAACCGGAATTAATGTAATGATAGCACAAGATGCTATTTCTTGTGTAGCATTAGGTACAGGAAAAGCTTTAGATAATTTAGATGCATTAGATGCAAAGAAAAGAAGATAGAATGCTGGTGTCAGTTTGAAACACGAATGGTTGTATAGCATAAAATGTCACAATATCCAATCTTGCTTTAGATAAGAAAAAGCAAGATTTTTTCTTGTTTACTTTAAGTTCATAAAGTGGTATATAATTAATTAGCAAGTCACTAACAATGTGCAATTATACGCCATCAGGTGCTTTGCTATTTTTTTAATAAAAAATATATAAAAATCGACCCTTTAGTCACTTGCAAATTTCTCAATAAGATTATATAATAGAAATGTATGTAAAAAATAGTATTTAGGTGAAAGTATATGAATAAAACCAAAAGAAAAATATTTGAAACATCCATGAAGCTTTTTGCAGAAAAAGGTTATGATGCAACAAGCATTGAAGAGATTACAGCAACAGTAGGTGTAGCCAAAGGGACTTTGTATTATCACTTTTCTAGTAAAGAAGAAATTTTTAATTTCTTAGTAGAAGAAGGAGTTAAATTACTAAAAAATAGTATTGCTATTAAAACAGACAAGTTAGAAAATTCATTAGATAAAATTAGGGCAATTGTTTTAATTCAAATGAAAATTTTAGTAAAATACGAAAATTTTATGACCATTATTTTGAGTCAAATATGGGGTAATGATGCAAGAAGCCAAATGTGTAGAAACTATGTATTTGAGTATATACAAATGATAGAAGAAATTGTAAAGGAAGGTATACAAAAAGGAGAAATTATAGAAGGTGATGCAAATGTAATTGCGTCAGGCATCTTTGGTTTTACCTGTTCTAGCTTGATTTATAAATTAAGACACCAAGAAGAGGGAATAGACGTAATAAAATTAGATAGAGAAATTGAAAAGTGTTTTATTAAGAAATTGAGAAAGTAAGAAAGGAAAGAGAAAAAATGAGAGGGTTAAGAGATTTTAAAGTACCAGATTTTAAATTTCCAAAATTCAAAATGAAAGATATGCCAGAAATTGATGAAGTGAAGGTGGATTATGATGCGCTAAAGAGAGCACAAGAAAATGACAAGAAAAAAGAAAAGAAAAATTATACACCAACAACTTATCAAACAATTCAGGAAGTGTTTAGAAAATCTATTGTAGATTATGCTAAAAAAGAAGTCATTCTAGAAAAATTTGATCCAAAGGGAAAATATACAGAAATTAGTTATGAGCAATTTGGAGAAGACGTTATCGGATTTGGAACTGCTTTAATGAGAAAATTAAATTTAGGCGAAAACCCAAGAATTTTAATTTTAAGTGAGACAACTTATGATTGGTATGTTTCCTATATGACAGTTCTATGTGGAAGAGGAATTGCAATTCCAACTGATAAAGAACTTCCAGATAATGAATTAGAAAATGTCATTAAAAGATCAAAAGCAGATGTTATTATTTACTCAGAAAAAAAAGCAGAATCAATAGGAAAAATATTACCTAATATTCAAAATGTAAAATATTTTATTAAAATGTATTCAGAATCTGGAATTGATGGTAAAAATGTTGGTATGCAATATTTAATCGAAGAAGGAAAAAATCTAGTAGCAAACGGAGATGATGCATATTCTCATATAGAAATTGAACCAGATGAATTTAAAGTATTATTATTTACATCAGGTACTACATCAAGTGCAAAAGGTGTAATGTTATCTAGTAGAAATCTAGCAGAAAATATTAATGCAGTATCAGCTTATGTAAAACTCTATCCAGAAGATAGATTGTTTTCTGTATTGCCACTTCATCATACTTATGAATCAACCATTGGATTCTTATTGCCAGTGGCATGTGGTTGCTCAGTAGCTGTTTGCCAAGGATTAAAACATATTGTTCCAAATTTACAAGAAACAAAGCCAACAGCATTGCTTGCTGTTCCACTATTAATAGAAAATTTATATCGTAAAATTAATGCTAACATTAAAAAGGCAAAAAAAGACGGACTAGTTAATTCTATGATTCATGTAACAAATGCTTTAAAAGTAGTAGGCGTAGATATTAAGAGAAAAGTATTTGCTGAAATTCATGAAAATTTAGGTGGAAAATTGAGAATTATTGTATCTGCTGCTGCTCCAATTGATGCTAAAATAGGAAAATGGGTAGAAGATATAGGAATTGTTTTCTTACAAGGTTATGGATTAACAGAGACAGCACCAATTGCAGCACTAACACCAGAATTTGAACCAAAAGTTGGTTCTGCGGGAAAAGCTATTTTTAGTGCAGAATTAAAAATTGACAATCCAAATGAAAACGGTGAAGGAGAAGTATTAATAAAAAGCCCAACATTAATGCTTGGATATTATGAAGATGAAAAAGCAACTAATGAAGTAATTGATGTAATCAATGGAGAAAGATGGTTCCATTCCGGAGATGTTGGATATTTAGATAAAGATGGTTTCTTATACATTACTGGTAGAAGCAAAAATGTAATTGTTACACAAAATGGTAAAAATATTTATCCAGAAGAAGTTGAACTTTTATTATCACAAGTACCAGAAATTAAAGAATGTATGGTATACGGAAAAGAAGATGAAAAAGATCCAACTAACAAAGAGTTAATCATCTCTGTAAAGGTTATTCCAAACTTAGAAGAGCTAGAAGCTAATTATGGAAAAGACTTAACAGATGAGAAGATAAGAGATATTATTTGGGGTAAAATTAAAGAAGTGAACAAAAAATTAACTTCATATAAAGCAATTAAGAATTTGGAAATTAAAAAAGATGAATTTGAGAAAACTACTACAATGAAAATTAAACGTTATGCAGAACTAAAAAAAGACAAATAATTACAAAAAAATCCTTGACTTAGTAAAAATGTTGTAATAAAATTGTAGCAGAATTGAAAAAGTAAAACATGAAAATCCTATTGTAGTTTTCTTATAATCATTAGATAATAACGACATAGGAGAAAATAAACATAGGACAAAGGAGGGAAGGTTTACAATGTCTAAATCTGGCATAGTAAACGTGAGAATGGTAATCACGGAAGAAAAAATTTTATCAAACATTGATAAAGTAGAAAAATTAATTAATCCTAATAGCAAAAAGCAAATTGTACAATTAGAAGAAGATGCGTATTTTAAGGATTTAATAGAATCAATCAAAACATATTTAATAGAATATCCAAAAAAGAAAAACTTTCCTAAAAGTGTATATAAAGCAGCTTATGGATTAGTAGAATATGCAACCAATCAATTTGAAGAAAATACAAAGAAAATAGAAGAACTAATTCGTCAAAGAGAAAAGAACATCTCGTTGGCAGGCGAATTAAGAGAAGTTCTAGATGCAGTTGAAAATAAAGAAGAAGATTGGAAACAAACAGTTAAAAATGCATCAGAAGATTTTCCAGAAGATATTATTGATACATTAGGTTTAATAGGAAGAACAAAATCTAATAAATCACAAAATTATCAAGATGCTGCCAAATTAATCAATGCTAGAATTGTGAATTTGGAATCTAATCTACATATTGAAATTGATATGGAAAGAATAGAAGACAGATCAAAAGCATTAAGCTATATTGGAATTGAAGTTGCAGATGCATTAAAATTAATACCAGCTCCACAAGAAGAGGAAGAACAAGTCGTACAACCAATAGAAGAAGTACAACCAGAAGATAAACAATACTTTGAACAAACAAGGGTAGAAGTAAAACCATCTTTATGGCAAAGAATTAAGAATAGCAAAATTGTAAAAGCAATTAGTTATGCGTTCAAAATTAAAGTGGTACTTCAAGTTCCAGCACTTCCAGAAGGAAGAGGAGAACAAAATAGTAATAATTAAGTTGTAGAAAATGTAAAAGCGGTTGGAGTAAAAACTAACCGCTTTTTAGCATATTTTAAGCAATTTAATTGCAAAAAAATTGAGTTTGCCAAGAACAAAAATATAAAAACCGAAACAAAATACAAAAAAAGTGATTAATGTATATTGACAATTAGTAGAAAATGTTTTATACTTAAAACTGCGTTTGAATACGCGCCATTAGCTCAGTTGGTCAGAGCAACCGGCTCATAACCGGTGGGTCCAAGGTTCGAATCCTTGATGGCGCACCAAAAAATACATTTTTTAGCATTGACAAACAAATGCTAATCATGTATAATAACAAAGTAGCAATTAAATATTTGGGTAGGTGGCCGAGTGGCTAAAGGCGGCAGACTGTAAATCTGTTCTCATACGAGTACGAAGGTTCGAATCCTTCCCTGCCCACCAATGACGTTTCTGTTCGGACTAACAGAACAGATAGATACAAAAATCAATCAGAAAATAAAATCTGGTTGATTTTTTGTTGTTTAAAAACAATATCAAAATCATCCAAACGAAAGGATGGTGAGATAAAATTTATTAGCTCGCAAAGCCTACTCGAGTTGTGTTAGTATGACACAACTCGTAGGGGAGAACGCTTTAGTTAAGTACACTAAAATCATTCTCCCCATAGAATAAGTTATTTCAATATTAAGCTGTTTTTTTATTTAATATTTTTTCAATTGTTATTTCTAGATTATCA
>CALXQF010000098.1 GCA_944390505.1 uncultured Clostridia bacterium
TTACTCAATAATATTAACTGGAATATCTAATTCTTCTTTTACCTCATCTTCTGGGCTTTTTTCTTTTGCCTTTTTTTGTAAAATAGCATCTTGGCAGTCTAATAATTTAATTCTCATTTCTTTGCCACATTCTATGGAAACTAATCTTGTAATTTCTTGAATATTTTCTGGCTTTTCCATAATGCTTTTGACAAATGGTGTTAGTCCATTTTGGAATACAATTCCCACTGTCATATCATTTAACATAGTAGCCACTGTATTCATTAAATTGCTTGCTAAAAGCATTTTTCTGTCTTCTTTTAGTTGGTTGATAATTTTATTCCAAAAGTCTAATTTTTCAATATTTAAATTACATACTTGCTCTATATGTACTTTTCCCACATTTGGTGCTGCTTTTCTATCTGCCTGTTTTTTCTCTTTTGGCTCACTTGTAGCCACTGTAAAATTGCCAGAGCTTACTTTTTCTTCTAATTTTGTTAATCTTTGCTTGATTTCTTCTATTCCCTCTGCATTTACTTGTGTACTTTGTGGTTGATAGCAAAGCTTTATCATAGCAACTTCAAATAATACTGTTTTTTGTGAAGACCATTTCATTTCATTTTCTAGTTCTGATAATTCATAAACAATTTGGAGCAATCTTTCTTTTGAAATTTTTTTGGCTAATTCTTGTATTTTTTGTAATTCTGTTTCATTATATATTTCTAATTTTCCAGTGGTTTGATATACTAAAATATCTTTGGTATATTTAATTAATTCCCATAAAAGATTTTGTAAGTCTTTTCCTTGATTTAGTACATTTTCTACTACTTGTAATGTATTTTCTACTTGATTGCCAATAATTCCTTCCATTATTTGTGAAACAAAAGTTAGTTTTGGAATTCCAACTAAATCTTTAACTAAATCTTCATCTATTTTTTCATTTCCTTCTTGCAAACATCTTTCTAAAATACTTAAAGCATCTCTCATAGCACCTTCTGCTAAAACAGAAATAATTTTTAGTGCTTCATTTGTAATGGTTATTTTACTTTCATCACAAACAAATTGTAATCTTTTGCTAATATCTTCATTAGAAATCTTTTTAAAATCAAAACGTTGACATCTTGAAAGAATGGTTGCAGGTAATTTTTGTGGTTCAGTTGTTGCTAGAATAAATTTGACATGTGCTGGTGGTTCTTCTAATGTTTTTAATAAGGCATTAAATGCTCCTGTTGATAGCATATGAACCTCATCAATAATATAGACTCTATATTTGGCAAGAGTTGGTAAAAAGTTGACCTCATCTCTAATGGCTCTAATATCATCTACACTATTATTAGATGCAGCATCCATTTCTACAATATCAGTTAAGGAACCAGATAGCGCCGCTTTACAAATTTCACACTCATTACAAGGCTCTCCGTCTTGTGGATTTAAGCAATTAACTGCCCTTGCTAGTATTTTAGCAGTTGTAGTTTTTCCAGTACCTCTTCCACCATTTAGCAAATAGGCATGCCCTACTCTTCCTGCTATAATTTGATTTCGAATCGTTCTTGTAATATGTTCTTGACCTACCATATCTTCAAACCTTAAAGGTCTAAATTTACGATATAAGGCTGTATATGCCATATTTCTACTTCCTTGCATCTATATTTAGGTTTTTATACAGGTTTTACCTATAAACCAATTATTCTCTAAAAATAAATGGTATGAAATTCACTTTCCGTCACTCTATGGAGAATAAATACCACACAAAAGTATCTACTTATTGCTGCTTCCTTCCGGATCTGACAAGGTTCATAGGCTTTTATTGGATTTACTCTCCATACAATGACGAAAAAAATCATTCATACCATTGCATTATATAATGTTTTATTGATTTTATCAAGTATTCTATCAAAGTTTTCTAATTACTCTCGTACTCTTTTAAAAATAATATCACTCATATCTGTTTTTTCTAAGTAGCACGTTTTTTCTGCTGCTAAGTCACCTGTTGGTAATTGTAAATTGATATTTGCTTTATATTTATTTTCTGTTGTTTCGATCATGAAGTCGAAAGAAATTTCAAAACTAAGTTCTTCCTTTGTAGCTTCTATTTTTTCTAACAAACTTCCATCATGTACAATTTCTTCATCTTTATCTGATGAATAGTTTCCAATATTGGTATTGCTAAAACGAATCCATGCCGTGCCACCTTTACTTCCTATTTCTAGGTTGGTAGAACTACTTTGGCTTGCTCCTTTATATGTTAAAGAATCTTGTACCAAAAATTGTTCATCATAACTATATAATCTACCTGCTTCGCTATTTGGCATATAAGTTTGAATAGTGCCTTTTTGTGGAGCCTTTGTTACATTAATATTACTAATTTCTACATTTTTAATTAATAAATCATCTTCGTCTATTTCTTCATTTTGGTCTATGTAAAAATAAATATCATTGTTTTGATAAATACTAAAGTCCCATTTTAAATCACTTTCTTCTTGTTCCACTCCCTCTGCTGTTCCTATTATCATAATTTTGGAAAGTTGAAAAGGCATATTGGTTTCCCCTTCTACTTCATATTTCATCATCATGATACAAGCAAAAGTGATAATTAATACTAAAGCAAACACAGCTATTACTAATTTGATTGTTTGCTTTTTTCCTTCTGTAATCAATTGAATTCCTCCCATGTAATATTTTACTAATACTTCATTTCAAAGCATTCATTTTTTATTTTATTGGCGGAGCGAGTGGGATTCGAACCCACGTGGCGCTTTTAAAGGCGCCCAATTGATTTCGAGTCAACCTCGTTATGACCACTTCGATACCGCTCCGTTTGCTTTCTCTTAATTCCCTGAAAAAATTTTTTAAAATTTGTTCACAATCTTTTTGTAAAATTCCTGTTTCTACTTCTACTTTATGATTAAATTCATAATCTTCTAATAAGTTTAAAACAGAGCCACAAGCACCTGTTTTTTGGTCCATAGTGCCGATATATACTTTTTTTATTCTTGCTTGAATTAAAGCTCCTGCACACATAGAGCATGGTTCTAATGTAACATACATTTCACAATCTGTTAGTCTCCAAGTTTTTAGCTTTTTACTTGCTTTTTGAATGGCTAAAATTTCTGCGTGCTTGGTAGAGTCCTGCTTGTCTTCTTTTTCATTATATGCTCTTGCGATAATTTTATGATTTTTTACAATGACAGCTCCTACTGGTATTTCCTCTTTTTCATATGCTTTTTGTGCTTGTTTTAGAGCTTCTTTCATAAATTTTTCTTTTTCTTGCATTGTTTTTTTCCTTTTAATATGGTTTCTATAGAATATCACATTTCAAAAACATTTTCAACTATTTTACATTTTCACTCTAAACTTTGGTAATTAATTGCGTTTCCTAGAATATATTATTCTAATTGTATATCTGTTTTCTTATATTCTCCTGGCTTCAATCCTACTCTTGTTTTCATGTAATCCAAAATAAAAATAAATAATATAAAAGAAAGTAGACCTATAAATAACGTAGCAAAAGTGATATTTGTGCCATCTAATAATACTCCTGCTAAAAATAATAAAATTGCTTCTATCATATTGGTAGAAAATTCAACTGCAAAAGAAATCCTTGTTCTTGTTTTTGGAGTCGAAAAATTTTTAGAATATCTTTCTGAAAGAACATAATAGTTCGACATTGTAATATTTCTAATTGCAAATAATACTAATATAATTGGTAATATGTTATTTGCTCTACTATATAATATACCTCCTATTAAAATAATACTAATCGAGAATGTTAATGATAAAAAAGTGAATGTTCTATTTTTAAACTTTTGATGTATTTTATCTTGAAACGCTGTTGCTATTCCTGCTATCAATGTTAGAACAGCATTAATAATTGAAAAGCTTTCAGGTTTAACTGACAATTCTGTTAATATATTTCCTGAATAGGTACTCATTATACTAAGTAAAGCATTAAATAATCCCATAAATAATAGTAATGCTCTTAATCTTTGTGAGGTAATAATATTTTTGATAGAGACTTTGAAGTCATTTTTATATTCCTTAATTTTATGTGATAAATAATTTTGTTCTAATTGATTTACATAAATATCTTTGAATTTTGTGGAAATGATTGTGGATATCAATGTAAAAACAAGACAAATTATCATTGGCAAATATCCATTTATAACAAATAAATATCCCGAAATTAAAGACGCAATACCATCTAATAAATAATAGCCACTTGCTCCTTTTGCATTGATCTTAGGATACAATCCTTCTCCACCCTTTGTGGATGTTGAGTCATATAATATATTAGTTTCTTGTATTGCTTTCAAACTATACCCAAAAGCATAAACAATATTAGCAATAAAAATTCCTATCATTCCAGGTAAACAAATAAGTAAAAAAATATACACCATCAGCACAATATTTCCTAGTACAATACTTCTCTTTCTTCCTAAGAAATCGGCGCAAATAGCTGCTGGTAATTGCATAATAATGATAAATAGTGGATAAAAAGCATTTACTTTGAGTATTTCTCCTGCTGTTAATCCTTTGACTACTGTAAAAAATAAATATTGTGTTGAATAAAAAAATAATAAATCCCATGAAAACATTTTATAAAATGGGAATAGTTTTGCATTTTGCTTTTTTGCCTTTATTTCTTCTCGCTTTATATCATATTTTGCAATGCTTTTCATTTGTTTCCTCCATTAATTTATCTTTCATATCATTTTCTATTATGCTTTATTTGTTAATACA
>CALXQF010000099.1 GCA_944390505.1 uncultured Clostridia bacterium
TATTAGTTTTTAGCATAAAATATATTCAATTTTCAAAGTGCTTGAATGGTTTTTATAACCATTTTTATTTTACACTACTTTCTTTTTTATTGCAAGTACTTTTTTATATTTTATTTTAACTTTTTATAAAATTTTCATCACATATTAAAAAATATAACGAAAGCTCCTGCTATGGCAAATAAAAATCCAAAAATTTTTAATCCCATAGTTCCTTCATTTTGATCTCCAAATCCAAATACTTTTTTAGTGATGACTCTTGCATCAAAGATACAAACTACACCTATTGCCACTAAAACTAATCCTACTATTACTAAAATGATATTTCCCATTTTATCACATTCCTTATTTTTACTACTTATTATTTTTTTATTCAAAAAATTCTACTGTATATTTACATTCAAAAAAATCATTTGGCTTTAATGATATAATATCTTGTTTTTGTGTGAAAACTCCGCTGCTTTTTACTGTATCTGCTGTTGAGTACCATGGTTCTATACAAATAAATGGTGCTCCTGGTTTTGACCAAATTGCTAGGTATGGAAAGTCTGTAAAGTCCATTGTTAATATTGTTTTTCCACTTTCTCTATTTTTTAAACTAATTTTATGAGATGTAATTCCTTTCATAATTAGTGCATCATTATCAAATGTATGTATATCAATTGGAATATATTTTTTGTTCACAATTCTGTTTTTAGCATATTCTGTTCCTATTAATCCATCTACTAAATATAAAAAGTGAATTTTTTCTTCTTCCTCTTCAAATTCCAAATAGTAATTTCCTTTTTTTAGTTCTTCTTCCTCAATTTGAAAAGCAGGATGTCCTCCTATTCCAAATGGTAAGTTGATAAGACCAGTATTAACTACTTTATAAATGGTTGTTAATTTATTTTCTTCTGTGCGGTAAGTATTATATAATTCAAATTCATATGGATATCTAGTAATTGTATAAGCATTACTTTTTAAGACATATGAATGAAAATTATCTAACTTGGTAATTGGTTCAAAGTCTAAGTCCCTTGCAAACCCATGTTGCATTAATTCATAAGTTCTTCCACCAATTAAAGTCTGATTTTTCTTTAGTTTGCCTACGATTGGAAACAATACTGGTGAATGTCTTTTCCAATAAGCTTTTCCGTTTTGGTCAAGACATTTTTCCCCTTGATGTATTTTTTCTTTTCCATTCATCTTAAAGCTAATTAATTCCCCACCTTTTTTTGTGGTTAACATTTGGGTATGCATAGCCTTCTCCTTTCTTATTTTCATATATATGATATTGTTTTTTTATGTAAATGTCAAGTATATATTATAGTGACTGTGAAAATTAATTTCACAGCCACTGCAATTTCATTTCTTTACTACTTCAATGGTTTTTTATGTACAATTCTTCAATAATACTACCCCTCCATAAGGTCCTAATTCACCATTTGCATAATGGTTCCTATATAGTACTTGCGCATGTTCTATCCATTCTGGCTCTAATGTAGCTTGGTTTTCTGCTTTGTTGATTGCAATAATCAGTGTTTGTGATTGATCAGTTCTCTCAAAGACAAACTTTTGCTCATCTCCATAAATGATATGGCAATCAGCATTTTTTAAGAAAGTTAGTTTTGTTTTGAGAGTTCCAATTTTTCTGTAAAATCGAAGCAAGTCTTTATCTCTCTTGGTCCATGGATATGTTTTTCTATTACCATTATCTTTGTATCCTTGCATTCCTACCTCATCACCATAGAAAATGCAAGCAGTTCCTGGCAAAAAGAATTGAATTAGTACTGCCAATTTTAATAGCTTTTTACCTGTCCGATAAACTTCTCTTGATAATTGGTCATGTTCAAATCGCCATTTCCAATCCTGATTCAGCTTATCCCCAATATCCCATGTCCATTCATAGCGATTATGGAAAATTCCTTCTCCTGCTAGAGTAGTAAGAGCTCTTGGGATATCATGAGTAGAAAGTGCATTTGTCATACTGTGATAAGCAGATTTTGGATAAGTTGTTAGAATTTCATCAACTACTTGTTTCAAATATGGTGCATCACCAAATCTTAAATATTTCAAAATGCCATCTGTGAAAGGGTAATTCATTACCGTATGTAGGGATTTTCCTAACAAATAGGTTCTTTCTTTTCCATACTTTTGCTTAGTGATTGCATTTTCCCAAACCTCTCCAATGATAAATCCATCTGGACGGTTGCGAATAACAGCTGTATGAATATTTTCCAAAAACTCTTCTGTTAGTTCATCTGCCACATCAATGCGGATACCATCAATTCCCCATGAAAACCATTTGTCAATGACTCCACCTTTTCCATAGATATACTGTTGCCAACTCAGGTTTGTTCCATCACATACAGGAAGGTTGCGAAATCCCCACCAATACTCAAAAGAAGTTCCATTTTTACGATACCACTCATAATATGGTGAACTTGGTCCATCAAATGCGCCTAATGTCTGGTAATGATGATATTCATTAAAATACTTACTGTCATTTCCAGTATGGTTAAATACAGCATCTAGAATCACTTTCATTCCATTTTGATGAGCAATCTGGCATAATTCTTTCAAATCTTGGTCTGTACCTGCATAAAGGTCAATTTCTTCATAATCTCCTGTGTCATAGCGATGATTGGATTGGCTTCTTACAATAGGGCTAAGGTACAAAATGGTTATACCCATTTTTTTCAAATAGTGAATACTTTCCTTGATTCCTTTTAAATTTCCACCAAAGAAATCATTGTTTTTTACCTCTCCATCTTCTGAAAACCAGATAGGATACTCATTCCAATCCTGATGAACCACTCTATTTGGCATTGGAAGTATGATGGTATTTTTTCCTTTTCTAAATCGGTCAACAAAAATATGATACATTACCGCTTCTTTTGCCCATTCTGGACAATCAAAGCCTTGCTCATAAACCGTAATAGAAAACTCGGCTCCATTTTGACTTGTAAAACATGGTTTTTTAGCTGCTAAATCATAGCGTATTTCTGCTTTTGTCTGATTTAACAGCAAAGAGAAGTAAAAATAGTTAATCCCTACCCTTTGTAAAGTAAACTTTGCCTGAAAACTACTTACTTCACCTTCTGTTTCAACATATTGCAGACGAATCGTTTGATAGACTGGTTCATTCTGCCGATGAAATAGCACTTGTACATTTTCTACAAATCCGTAAATATTAGGAATCCATAAGGTTAGTAGTAGCCCCTTTCCCTTTTCTATTGACCCATACGGAGAAATCAAAAAGGAAATATTTGACATATTGTACATGTAATCTCCTCCTCTTAATTAAAAGAAAGACTATTCTACGATTGATAACTAAGTTATATCCTGTTTTTTACTTTTTGTCAACATCTTTTGGAATATTTGTTACAATTCATAAGCTGTAATTTACTTTAGGCAAACTGATATATATGTATTTTTATTGAAGTCTTAAGGTAGGGACCGATATGTATTTTTATAACGAAATACTTCGTTTTAATTTTTCATCCACTAATTTTCTTAACTTTACATTTTTTTCTAACTTTAGTCCTCTATCTTCTGCCTCTATTTTAAGAGCAACACTTTGTACAGACTTTAGCATTGGCATATCTACAAATAAGTTGGCTATTTTAAATTCTGGAAGTCCATGTTGTTTGGTTCCAAAAAATTCACCTGTTCCTCTTAATTCTAAGTCCTTTTCTGCAATCACAAATCCGTCATTTGTTTCTTGCATTGTTTTCATTCTTTCTCTTCCTACTTGTGAACATCTACTATCATATTTTAAAATACAATAAGACTGATATTCTCCTCTACCAACTCTTCCTCTTAATTGGTGCAATTGTGCTAAACCAAATCGGTCCGCATTTTCTACAACCATCATACTTGCATTTGGTACATTAACTCCTACCTCAATTACAGTAGTAGAAACCAATATATCAATTTTTCCTTCTTTGAATTGCTCCATTATTTCATCTTTTTCTTTTGGTTTCATTTTGCCATAAACACAAGCTACTCTTAAATCAGGGAAAATTTCCTCTTGGTAAATCTTAGTCCATTCTTTTACTGCTTTTAGGTCTGCTCTTAAGTTTGATTTTGAATTATCGTTTTTATCAATACTTAATTGTAAGCTATTACTTTTATCTAAACTTTGCTCATAATTGATTTCATTTGTATCTTCTTTTTCTTCTACTAATGGGCAAACAACATATACCTGCCTTCCTTCTTGCACATTTTTGCGAATGAAATTATTTACCCTTTCTTCCATTCGTTTTGTCACTGCAAATGTCTCTATTTTTTTACGGTTAGGAGGGAGTTCATCAATAATAGAGATGTCTAAATCCCCATATAAAATTAATGCTAAGGTTCTAGGAATTGGAGTTGCTGTCATTACTAATACATCTGGATGATTTCCTTTTGCTACAATTGCTGACCTTTGTCTTACCCCAAAACGATGCTGTTCATCTGTTACCACTAATCCTAAATTCTGAAAAATAACATTTTCTGTAAGTAAGGCATGTGTACCAATCAGAATATCAATAGTTCCATTTTCTAATTGTTCCAAAATTTCTTTTTTTTCTTTTGGCTTTGTAGCACCTAATAGCAATCTACAATGAATACTAAATGGTTCTAAAATTTTTTGAAATTCAGACAAGTGTTGCGTAGCCAAAATGGCTGTTGGTGCCATCACTGCCACTT
>CALXQF010000100.1 GCA_944390505.1 uncultured Clostridia bacterium
ATTAGTAGGTGTAACTATCATAAATTTTGCCTTAGTATTCATCATCTTGTATTTACTACATAGGCAATAAAAAATAACCATTCTGCTTTGACGAGGGAATGGTTATTAATCAAACTTTCGGCAACCACGAAGTGGTTTCTCATTTTCTATACCTATTATACACAGTTTTTACATTTTTGTCAAATGGATTTTTTTAGATGATTGCATAAACTTTTTGTGGGAACACCACCTCTGATATTTATCCATACATTACTTTATTTAAAAATTTTCTTATATCACTATTCATTCCTGTATTAGCAATAGGAAATGTATAGTGTTGTTCTTCTTCTACATTTGGTTTTATATGTCTTTGAATTATTTTATCATACTTTTTTAATTTTGTTTTAATTTTTTTCTTTTTTATCAATTCTTCATATATTTTTCCTCCATTACTTACAAATACCCTTAATCTGCTCATTTTATCTATTCCATCATCACACCATGTCCTTGGTCGTGAGCTCATCCTATCTGCATACACATGACTTATATGTCCTTCAGCACTACAGCCCGTTAAGTATTCTCTATCTGTTTCATAGATTTCTATTCCTTTCCATTGCTTTTTTATATATCTATAACTGTCTTTTGTCTATTTTTTATTCTATTTTTTCCCACATTTTATTTATGCTAATTTTTTATTTTTTTAACCAAAAATTTTAGTTCATAAAATTAACAAACGAAAAAAATTCTACTACAATCAATGCAATAAACATATAGAGGTAAATGCTATGAATATTTATTGCATTAGCAAATTTTTTACAACCACGAATTTTACATAAAATATATAAACATATATTTTTGTATGTTTGAAAAACATTGATAAATATGGGGAAGAGGACAAACCGAAACTGTAGAGAGCATTTTCGGATACACGGTATCGGTAGCTAAAGGAAAACCCACTAATTCAGAATTTATAGCAATGATAGCAGATAAATTAAGGCTTGAATTAAAGAGTGCTTAACAAATGCAGTAATAATGTCAAAAGCAGGATAGTCTTTATGGGGCTATCTTGTTTATTTTTAGACAAAAAAATAGTATGTGCATTATAGTTTGTATATTATAAATTGAATAGAACACTCTTGACAGAAATAATATAAATAGTAAAATTAAACTAAAGGGTGTGATGAAAATGATAAATCAAATAATCAATAAAATAAATAATAAACTATGTATTTTAGGGCAACAAAGAAAAATATTTCAAGAAACGCAAATAGGAGATTTACTATGGTGCAAAATGCCACTACCCAAAAAGCAGTTGAAACAAATAGAAGAAAGTCACAGAATTAGACCATATCTAGTAGTTGAGAAAGGCCCAAACTTTTTATTGTGCTATCAGAGTACAACTAAAAATAGAAAAGAAATGAATAATTATCAAAAATATCTTATTAATGGAAAAAAATACAGAAAAAAGAAAAATAGTTGGCTAGATCTAACAAAAGTAGAGAAGATTTCAATTAAAAATATACAATCTCCATATATTAAATTAAAT
The DNA here is from genome assembly GCA_944390505.1 of uncultured Clostridia bacterium. Taxonomy (GTDB): domain Bacteria; phylum Bacillota; class Clostridia; order TANB77; family CAG-508; genus CAG-273. Next base: position 1,526 of record CALXQF010000100.1, read on the forward strand.
CAAATTGATATAAAGAAAATAGAGAAAAGAATATGGATTAGCCAATGTAGAGGAAATAGTGATTTAATTAGATTTAACGAGCCGATATATATAGAAATTGGAGATGTTGTTGTTAAAGCCGAAAAGACTTTTTATATTTATTCAGAGGATAATGTTAATATTTATGGATTTGAGATACAAAAAAGAAATAAGAACAAGCAAGAGTTTGAAACAATAAAAATTAATAAAAAGACATACTATACAAATTTTAAAGAATTCAAAACTATTAATAGAAATGATATTTTTGATGTAGTAAATATGGCAAACGAAGATGAAATAGTTGAAATATTTAATAAAAAATCGGCCAAAAGACTAAAAAATAATGAAAAGCCTAATAAAACTTTAAGTAAAAACAGAAACGAGTTTGAAATAGGTACAACTTTTCAATATGGAAATTCTACTGTTATGTACTTATATAGTGATAATGAAAAATATTATGGGGTAGATTTATTGTGGTATAGAATAAAACCACGAGTATTTGAAATAAAAGAAATTGAAAAAAGAAGTTTAGTAGGAATGAAAAGTTTGGAAGAAATTAATAAAATACTAGAGTTTTTTGTGGAAAAAAATATGCAATATAGTAAAATAAAAAGGGTGTACCAACAAATAAGAAATTTGTTGTATTCTTCAGTTGCCTAATTAAGAATAACTAGAAATTCAAAAAGCTTACCATTATTAATAAAACAGAAAAGTTGCAATATTGCAAGAAATATTTAATTATTTATCATAATCAGCTACATTAGGATACATTGGATATAGATAAATCTTTAGTTTATAAAATTTTTAGAAGAAATTGTAAAAAATGTTTTGCTGGCTTGATTTTCACAAACAACTGTTGTATAGTATTAAACATAGGAAATAAGTAGATAATTGAAGGAGAGAGTATATGAATAATCAAGCTAGTAATTACAAAATTGTATTTTGTGAGAGTTCAAATATTAGTAGAGGAGTTGAAACTATTGTAAAAAATGTCAACCAACTATGCAGTAATGGTTGGAAAACGCAGGGAGGAATTTCTACGATGAGGACTGGTCCAGATTCATATAAATTCTTTCAAGCGATGATAAAAGATTAATCGTTTGAATGATATATAGCATTGACAAAAAGTTAATCTTATGGTAAAATAAATATTACTTGATTTTGAAAGAGGTCGCAATTTTTATAAGTACTATTTTTGTTATCAGATTATTGCAAAAATAAGAAAGGAAAAATTGCCGAAATTAAAAAGAAAAATCTGTATCTTTTTAATTGGGCTAATGCAAAATATGTATTAGACTGTCACAGAAAAATCTGTGGTGCGCTTTCAGACAAATAAAAAATAGAGAAATATTTTTTATTGTGTTTGTGTAGTGTATCACTACACATTTTTTTTATGTTTGTTACTATAAAAAATGTGGTAAAAATATCAAAAAATAATAATTCGATGATAAAGAGGAGGAAAAAAGATGAAAAACATATTAAATGAAGAATTATTAGAAAAATTACAAAATGCATGTGATATTATGACAGCGGGGTATGAAACACAAACAGGAAATAATAGAATTAGGTTTGGCGTTTTACAAACTCTAGTAAGGAGTTGTCCCAAATGTAGCCACTAGACGAACAACAGATATTGTTAGACAAGCTGCTCAAATTTATGACGAATATGAAGGAAATGAAGAATATATTCATATTCCTGATGTACAACAAATGTTATACAATTTGTTACATTATCCTGTTTTAGTGGCTTATGACCAAGAAACTAACGAACTAGAAGGAATAGTAACCATCAAATATCATGAAAATTCTTCCACAAAAACAATGGATCCTTATTATCAAAAGGAAGGTGCAAAATTCTTTTCTATTACAGGAGTTTTAGTAAAACAAAGGGAAAACATGTTAAATAAAGGAATAGGAAGTAATTTGTATTCTGCTTCTATTTTAGGCATTCAGCAATATGCTCAAAATCATAAAAAAGAGCAACTAGAATTAAATGTTGTTATAGATTGTACAAATCTTCCTAGTTTATATGCATTAACAAATGGAAACGAAAATTTACAAGCAAGGGGATTAGTAGGAGAAAATAAAGAACTAGAAGCTATATTAGAAGCAATTTATATAGTAAGAGATGAACACCATCACTTAGTAGAAGCCCCAACATATGTATTAAGAATTGATTTAGAGCCAAGAAATATTAGAGAAGAAAATTGGGTGTCAGAAGAAGAAATGCTAAAAAGTAAAAATACTTTTTCTTATACAGTAAATCCTCATCAAGAGAAACATCAAAGCTACGAAGTTTTGTTAGATACTATACTCAATGAAATTAAACAAGATGAAAGTTGCATTGCTACTCAAATGGAAGATGAAGGAACTGGAACGGTGACTTACATTTCAGTAGAACATAAAAAAATTTATCTGGAAAATATGAAATTAGAAAGAAATGGAGCTCAAAACATTGGAAAGAAAAGAGTACCCAGAAATGATGTACCGTTGTTTGTAGGACCAATGCCAGATATTGGTCAAGTGCTACAAAAAGAAGGTGAAAGAGATGATAGATAAAACGATCCAATTTTTTAAAGAAATTGCTAAAATACCAAGAGAATCAGGAAATGAAGAAAGAGTTGCAGACTATTTATGTGAGTTTGCTAAAAGTCGCAATTTAGAATACCAAAAAGATCAGTGGAATAATGTATTCATTAAAAAACGAACAGTCAACCAACCACCAATCATTTTACAAGCACATACAGATATGGTTTGTGAAAAGCTACCAGAAAAAGATTTTGATTTTAGAACAAATGCAATAGAAGTGATAGAAGAAAACGGATTTTTAAGAGCAAATGGAACTACATTAGGAGCTGATAATGGGATAGGAGTTGCACAAATTTTAACAGTTCTAGATAGTGATATAGAATGCAATATAGAGGCTATTTTTAC
>CALXQF010000101.1 GCA_944390505.1 uncultured Clostridia bacterium
TTGGTTATTCTTCTGGTGCTATAGTTTCAGGCACTAATGCTTCGCCTACTTCTGTATCTCCTGTTACGTTTGATTTTAAATATAATAGAGTAGATGCCATGATTAAAAATTCACTTGCTATTTCTAAATTCAACTCTTCCATTTCATTTAAGTAATTAATATATTGGTCTGTAATTTCACTAATTTTAATATCGCAAACATCCATCTTATTTTTATCAATAAGGTGGCATAATAAGTCTAATGGGCCTTCAAAGTTTTCTATTTTTACTTTATATTTATTACTTTCTAAAGTAAGTACGTTTTGCATTTTATATTCCTTCTCTATTATTTTAATACTTTTTTTATATTTGCTGTTACTTATTGGCTATTCAAATTTTATAGTCATTATTCTTCTACTTGCTCAAAAGCAGTTTTGATATTTTCTGATGAATATCCTTTTTTATATAAATAGTTTTCTATTTCTTCTCTGTTGATTATTTCTACTTGTTTTTTTGCCTTAACTTTATTGGATATTTCTCGTTCGTCTTCTATAGTTTCTATTTGTGCTTTTTTTAAAATAATTTTTTTGGCACATTGTATTTCATAACCTTCTAAAATTTCTGCATTCTTAGAAAAATATGAGTCTATTATATCACTTTCTATTCCTTTTGCATATAATTTATTTCTTATTTCTTTCATAGAAAGTGTGTTGATTGCTAAAAATTCATGAACTGCCCTTTCTAGATAGTTTTCATCTGACAAATAACCATTCTGTTTCAATTCCTCTATCACATCTTCTAGCAAATTTTCGTCGACAGAAGAAGAGAACTTCTGCTTTACTTCTTTTTCCGTTCTCTTCTTATATAAAATATATTTTAATACTTTTGTTTTTGCTTGATCAAATTCTTCTATTGTGTACAAGTCTATCACCTACTACCTACTCTTCTGGCTCTGTTTCTTGTTCTGGGTCTTCTACCTCTTCTCCTAAACTTTTTTCAAATGCTGTAGCATAATTATCTCTAATTTTGGTTTCAATTTCATTCATCACATCTGGATGTTCTGCTAGATATGCCTTTACATTTTCTCTACCCTGACCAATTCTTTCCCCTTTATAACTAAACCAAGATCCACTTTTTTCGATGATATCTAAATTAACAGCAATATCTAAAATATTTCCTTCTTTAGAAATTCCTTTACCGTAAATAATATCAAATTCAGCTTCTCTAAATGGTGGAGCGACTTTGTTTTTTACAATTTTTACTCTAGTACGGTTACCAACTACTTCTCCATCTTGTTTAATGCTTTCTACTCTTCTAATATCTAATCTAACAGAAGCATAAAATTTTAATGCTCTACCACCTGGTGTTGTTTCTGGGTTACCAAACATCACTCCTACTTTTTCTCTTAATTGGTTAATAAATACAATTACACATTTTGATTTATTAATAACACCTGCTAATTTTCTTAATGCTTGTGACATTAGTCTTGCTTGAAGACCAACATGGGCATCTCCCATGTCTCCATCAATTTCTGCCTTTGGAACTAATGCTGCTACAGAGTCAACTACAATAATATCTAAAGCACCACTTCTTACTAATGCTTCTGCAATTTCTAATGCTTGCTCACCTGTATCTGGTTGCGAAACAATTAAATTATCAATATCTACTCCTAAATGTTTTGCATAAACAGGGTCTAATGCATGCTCTGCATCAATAAAAGCTGCTTCTCCGCCTAATTTTTGAGCCTCTGCAATCATATGTAAGGCAAGTGTTGTCTTTCCAGAAGACTCTGGTCCAAATACTTCTATAATTCTACCTCTAGGAATACCACCTATTCCTAATGCAATATCTAAACTTAAAGCACCTGTTGAAATTGCTTCTACATTCATTGCTGTAAAATCACCTAATTTCATAACAGAACCTTTACCAAATTGTTTTTCGATTTGACCTAATGCCATTTCTAATGCTTTCATTTTTTCTGAATTTTCACTACTCATATTTTTCCATTCCTTGTATCTTATATTTAGGTTTTTAAAGGATTTACCTATAAACCGTATCGTTCTTTGAACGTTTGTTTGTACTTATTATATCCTATTATTTTTATTTGTCAAGCACTTTTTTAATTTTTTATTTTTTAGAATTAATAACACTATGATTATCCAAACTAAATATATTAAAAAGTGCAGACCGCGTAAGCGATCAAACGAAGTGGCTTTGCCACGGAAGTGCGAATAAAAAAATAATCACTGCCTATACCATTGTGACAAATGATAATAGATATTGTAATTATTCGGAGTCACATCTCCTCTTAAACCTGTAGAATATACTACCGTATTTTTGCTTTTGTACAATCCTATATAAGGTACCTCTTCTTGATAAATTTCAATGATTCTTTTATATTTTTCTTGTAATAATTCTTCTTGTGAAATATTGTTTAACTCCTGCAATATTTTTAATATTTCCTCATTAGAATAATTAGCTAAATTATTGGTAGAAAAAAAGCTACTAATATCTGGAGATAATGAAGTATAAATGCCAGTTAACAGTATTTCATATTCGTGATTTTTCAAATAGTTTTGATACTGTGTGTCAGTTATTTTCTCTATCTCTACTTTAATTCCTACTGCTTCTAATTGTTCTTTGATTGCATTTGCAACTAACACTCTTTGCTCATTTTCATTTTGTACTGATAATGTAATATTAATTGTTTTTGTTGTATTATCTATTTCTTTTTGCCAAATCCCATACTCATAACTCCAACCAGCTTCTTCCAAAATCTCCCTAGCTTTTGTTGTATCAACCTCAGTGGCAGTCAAAGTATCTTTTACTAAATAGGAATTCTCTTCTAATGGAAAATAAGAAGCAAAAGCTTTATTTTCTAAAGCAGTAGTCACCAATTTGTTTTGATCAATTGTATAAGAAATAGCTTGTCTGACCTCTTTGCATTGTAAAACACTATCTTCACAATTAATAGCCAAATAGTCATATTCACGGCCAGCATACTCTTTTTTGCCATACCCCATTGTTCCAATATATTGCTCTAAATCATTATTGGTTGTATTTAAAAAATCAATATTTCCTAATTTAAAATCATTATATGCTTCTCCCATTGTTTCATATAAATTCACTGTTATTTTATCAATATAAAAATTTTCATTTGTCAAGTCTCTCCACTTTTCATTTTTTGTCAATTCTATCTTTTCACTTGTTATATTAGAAATTTGATATTTTCCTGTTCCTATTGGAATTGCTTTTGAAGTTTGTATATTTTCATTTTCATATTGTTTTGCTGAAAGTATCGGAAAAATCAAATTATATTCAAAAAATGATATTTCTTGGTCTAGTTCTATACGAACTGTCATATTATCCACAACAGTCACAGATTGAATATGGTTCACATTTTCATAATAAATAGAATTTTTATTCTGCTGAATTTCTTGAATAGTAAATTCTACATCTGCTGCTGTGAAACTACTACCATCTTGCCAAACTACATTTTCTTTTAATTTAATTACATAAGTTTTATCTCCTACTTTTGACCATTCTTTTGCAAGACAAGGTTCAATTCTGCTATCTTGGGTAATCGTTAGTAATGGTTCAAAAATCAGCTGGCTTAAATAGATAACTTCTCTATTTTGTGTTACTAAAGGCTGAATAGAATCAAATTCTGAAATTCCCAACCTTATATTGGTAATCATCTCTTCTGTTTCATAATTCATTTCTTGCTGTGTATTCTCAGATGTTTGCTGCTTATTTTGAAAAATAAAATAAATGGCCACCAAGACGATAACAACACATATGATGCATAAAAGTATTACCTTCTTTTTATTAAGTTTCATATATCACCTGTATGATGAAACATACTCTCCTTTCTGACCTCTTAGAACAGTACATTCTATTGTTATAATATAACTTGATTATGTTTTCAAACATTTCATGTACCGTGTAATCATATAATAAATTAGTCACTTTTTCAATGAAAAAGCACAAAAATATTTTGAATATTTTTGTGCCCCCTATATGAATCATGTAATATGAATTATTTTCTACTTTCTACAATTAGCTTGATACCTGTTCTATCTTCCCCTTCTACCTCTACTTCTGCAAAAGCAGGTATACATACTAAATCTACTCCTGATGGTGCCACAAAACCTCTCGCTATTGCAATTGCCTTTACTGCTTGATTTAATGCCCCAGCTCCAATCGCCTGCATTTCTGCCTTATTTGATTCTTTTACCAATCCAGCAATTGCTCCTGCTACTGAATTTGGATTTGATTTTGATGAGATTTTTAAAACTTCCATTTTTGCCTCCTATAATATATTTTTTTGTTTCGCGAACAATTATATTTATATTACATTTCAGTTTAATTGTCTAGTCTTTTTTGGAAAAAAGTGGAAGTTTTTATCGATCTTTTTTTACAATTTTTGTCATTTAATGAATAAAAAGTCTCTCTATTTTCTCTACTTTATCATTTTCGTCATTTATTTCAACCGGA
>CALXQF010000102.1 GCA_944390505.1 uncultured Clostridia bacterium
CCTTTGATAAATGTTTTTAATACAGTAATATTTTTGATTTCATTTTGATTTACTTTTAAAGGATTTTGGTCTAATAAAACCATATTAGCCAGCTTTCCTTCTTTAAAAGATCCTTTTTGATTTTCTTCACAATATTGGTAAGCACTATTGATTGTAATTGCTTTTAATGCAGTGTAGACATCTATTTTTTCTTCTTCTCCTAATAATTTTCCATCTTTTGTCATGCGGTTTACCGCACACCATACATTTTCAAGCATATTAGGAGGTAATACCGGGGTGTCTTGATGAAAAGTAAAATTTAGTTGTAAATCTTTTGCTGTTTTGGCTGGACTAACCTCTTTTGCTCTTTTCCATCCTAAATTTTGAATATGAATATCTCCCCAATGATAAGTATGAGTGTTAAAAAAAGAAGGAATTGCGTTTAATTCTTTTAACTTTTTTAATTGTTCTTTTTGAATGATTTGTGCATGAATAACCACTGGTCTAATTGCCTGCACTTTTTCCTTTGGAAATTTTTCTAATAAAGTAATCAACTGGTTTGTAGCCTCATCTCCATTACAATGGGCTAAAAGTTGCATTTTGTTTTTTAAAGCTAATTGAATTACCTTTTCTACTTCATCATTACTTTTTGCTGGATACCCTTTATATTCTTTTTGATTTTCATATGGAGAACTAATCCATGCTGTTTTTCCTTGTGGAGAACCGTCTAAAATGATTTTGTAACCACCAATTTTTAAATGATGATGATATTTTTTTAAATATCTTTCTGTTTCTTTTTTCTTATCTTGTGTTCCTTGTTTTTCTGGTAAAATTTCTTCTCTTTCCGAAATATCAATATAACAAACAGTATCTACTAGGAGTTTTTCCTGCTCGGCAGCTTTTTTTAGTATCTTCCATTCCTTTGGTTTTGTTAATCCTTCTTGCAGAGTTGTAATTCCATTTTCTAAATAAATCTTTTGTGCTTTCTGTAATAACTCCACCATTTCATTATCAGGAATTTGATTAGCAACTTTTGCATTTTGAATAAAGGCATTTTCTTCAAGGTATCCATTTAATGTACCATTTTCATCTCTACCATAATGTCCACCTGAAATGTCCTGAGTATCTTGATGAATTTGCATTTGTTGTAAACCATAAGAATTGGTAACTCCCATATGACCTGAAACATGAGAAATTAGAATAGGATTTTGACTACTCACTTTATCTAATTCTAAATTAGTTGGATGTCTTTTTTCTTTTAATAAATATGGATCATATCCAAAACCTACTATCCATTTTCCATTTTCTATTTTTTGACTTTCTTTTTGATACTTTAGTTTTTCTATTATTTCTTTGATACTTTTACAAGTACTTAAATCGACCAATCCTAAAGTTTGAGCAAATGCAACAATATGACTATGAGAGTCTATAAAACTGGGCATTAATGTTTTTCCTTGTAAGTCGATAATCTTTGTTTCCTTTTCTACCAATTGCTCCGCTTCTATAAGTGTTCCCACTTTTTCAATAATTCCATTTCTAATAAATATCGCTTCCGGATTTTCATTTTCTTCCTCCATTGTAATAATATCCCCATGATAAAATAATTGTGTTTTCATTTTAGTCTCCTTTTATCGCTTTCTATCTCTTTCATTTTCTACGCACTTTGCCGAAACCAATCCAATTGTTTTAAAAAGTTTTATTATTATTTTACCTAAAAATAGGGAAAACATACATAAATCATAGCACCAGCTGCAAATGATAAAATATATGGTAAAATTGGTACTACACTACTAGTTAGAAATCTTCCAAAATAATGTATTGTCTTGAATGAAAATATCTATTTGATGATTATTTTTTAACCATGCTAAATAGGACTTTACGGTATTTCCTACTAAAACATATTGATAAATATTCAAAACCAAGTCATAGTGGTCAAATAATGCTTTTAATAAGCTATCAAATGTTTGTGGTTCCTTACAAATAGATAAAATAGTATTTGCTATTTCATAAATTTTATCTCTATTCATTTGAATCAAATAAGAGATATCTTCTGTTGCTTCACAATGAGAAGGAATATATAATTTTCCATTTAAATTTTGGAGCATGTCCAATGTATTCAAATATTCTTGTATATCATAAAGAAAGAAAATATGATATTTTTTAATGGTTTCCTCACTGATTAAGCTATCACCTAAAAAGTAAATATCATCCGATGTCTTAATTCCAATCATATCAAAGGAATGACCTTTTAAAGAAATATACTCTAACTCTTTTAGAAAGTGGTCTTCTATTTTTTCTACATTACTCTCTTTTGCCATTAAAAACTTATTATCTTGTAATTCATCCATTGGATACCCACCATACAAAAAAGAAGGCTCTAGTATTGGTGATTGGATAAAGTAATTTTCTATTCCACGACAAAGAATTTGACAATTCGTTCTATTTTGTATTACCTGATTTCCACCTATATGGTCGGCATGAGAATGGGTATTAATAATCCCCTTAACATTCCAGTAATTTTCTTCTACTATTTTTAATATCTTTTTTCCCGCATCTTTATCATTTCCCGAGTCAATTAACCAAATATCTTTTTCATTTTCTTTGTAAATACCAATATTGGTAGGATTTTTAATATAATATGTTTTTTCTCCTACTTGTACTAATTCCATCTACTTTTCCTCTTTTCTTGATTGAATATGCTAGCATCCTTTAGCCACTTAATAATTACTTCTTCTTTCTTGGTTCAACATTCTATCATTATTAGTAGTTAACTTCTAGCCAAATACTCTATTATGTTTTTAGCATTTTCTCTTGATACCATTTTTAGTTCTTAAATTATTAAAGCTTAGTGATAATGAAGTAAAAAAAGACATTGATGTTTTGCCCAAGTTTTTATGCACAGGCTTTTTATTCTTTTCTCTTTCTATTATATATGGATTAGTATCAGAAAGTATTTTTCCGTCTTTTATATTTACAATACGAGTGGCATAATTTTCTGCTAACTCTGGGTTATGTGTTACCATTACTACTAAGCGGTCTTTTGCTACTTCTTTTAATAAATCCATAACTTGAATACTAGTTTCACTGTCCAAAGCTCCGTGTTGGTTCGTCAGCAAGCACAATATCCGGGTCATTTACTAAAGCTCTTGCAATAGCAACTCTTTGCATTTGCCCTCCAGATAATTGATTTGGCTTTTTATGAATTTGATCTGCAAGACCTACTTGTTCTAAAGCTTTTATTGCCTTTTGCCTGCGTTTACTTTTTGAAACACCTGAAATAGTTAATGCCAATTCTACATTTGCCAAAATTGTTTGATGTGGTATTAAATTATAACTTTGGAATACAAAACCAATTGTGTGGTTACGGTAAGAATCCCAATCTCTATCTTTATATTTTTTTGTGGAAATTCCATTAATAATTAAATCGCCTTTATCATAACGGTCTAATCCACCAATAATATTTAAAAGTGTTGTTTTTCCAGAACCACTTGGACCAAGAATGGCAACAAATTCATTATCCCTTAAATTTAAGCTACCATCATCCAAGGCCTTTTGTATTAAATTTCCTGTTTTATATTGTTTATAAACATTTTTTATTTGTAACATGCATCAATCTCCTATTTCTTAAATTTTAAGAAACATCCCCCAAAAAATTCAAACTATTTTTCAATGAACAATATAAATCATATAAAGATTTATTGTACATTATCAATTATTAAAACATCACTATACTTTTTTATTTCTTTAATAACCTCATCCTTCTTATCATTTTTTATAACTATTGTAAATGGACTTTTGGTTATAAAAACAATTAAGTTTTTAGTAATAGCTACCAGTTCTATGGTGTCATAAGACGTTTCTATTTTTAACCTACCTTCAGTGATATCAGAAATTCCATAAGAGGTTATTTCTATTATTCCTTCTTTAACATTAGAATATGCTTGTTTGAAACCTACAAACAATGTGGATATTGAAATAATATAGGCAAAAATATTAATAATCAATAAATAGCAAGAAAATTTTAGAAAAGATTGCTCGTCAAAAATTGAAAACAAGATTAGAGTTATTACTATTACTAATGTAATAAAAAAGTACTGTAGATTAAGATTAGCTGTATAACTTCTAATTTTCGCATTATGTTTTTTCTTTAATTTATTTTTCATGAAAAATACTCCCATTGCTTCATTATAGTATTTTAAATAATTATCCTTTAAGTTATATTTTATTTTCATTTTTTCCTCCAAATTGTTATACACCTTTATATATTTTACTATTGTAATTATATTATCATAAGCATGGATGATTAACAAGCTGGAAGAGCAAACTTAATGATAAAAAAGCTATTACAAAAATAGCTTTTTTACATTTTCATTATTATTTATCGTTTTTATTTTTTAATAAATAAACAGCTAAACAACCCATTCCTATCCCTCTCATCCTAATAGCATTCTTTACA
>CALXQF010000103.1 GCA_944390505.1 uncultured Clostridia bacterium
CTACCACCAATAATTTCACCAATACCAGGAACTAAAAGGTCAGTAGCTGCTACTGTTTTGCCATCTGGATTTTGTTTCATATAAAAGGCCTTAATTTCTTTTGGATAATCTGTTACAAAAACAGGCTTTCCAAAGATTTTTTCGCTTAAATATCTTTCATGTTCTGTTTGAATATCAGTTCCCCACTCAACAGGGTATTCAAAATTACTATTATTTTTTTCCAGTTCTTTAATAGCATTAGTATAGGTAATTCTACCAAAGTCAGAATTTAAAACATTGTGTAATTTATCAAATAAAGTGTTATCAATAAATTGATTGAAAAATTCCATTTCTTCTGGTGCATTTTCTAGTACATAAGAAATAATATATTTAATCATATCTTCTGCCAAATCCATATCATCTTTTAAATCAGCAAAACAAATTTCAGGCTCAATCATCCAAAATTCAGCAGCATGTTTTACTGTGTTGGAATTTTCAGCACGGAAAGTAGGTCCAAAAGTATAAACATTACGAAAAGCATGTGCAAAAGTTTCAACATCTAATTGACCACTTACTGTTAGATGAGACTCTTTTCCAAAAAAGTCTTGTGAATAATCTACTTTTCTATCTTCTGTTTTTGGTACATTTTCCATGTTCATTGTAGTAACTTGGAACATTTCTCCTGCACCTTCACAATCACTTCCCGTAATAATAGGGGTATGTACATAAACAAAACCTCTTTCTTGGAAAAATTTGTGAATAGCAAATGCAAGTACACTACGTACTCTAAAAACAGCATTAAAAGTATTTGTTCTAGGACGTAAATGTTCAATGGTTCTTAAATATTCAAAAGAATGTCTTTTCTTTTGAAGCGGATAATCTAAATCAGCTTGATTAAAAATTTCTATTTTTTCAGCTTTTATTTCAAATGGCTGTTTTGCATTTTCTGTTTTTACCATTTGTCCATTCACAATAATAGAAGAACTAATGGATAGTTTTCTTACTTCCTCAAAATTAGTTAAATTGGTATCAAATACAATTTGCACGTTTTTAAAAAAGCTTCCATCATTTAATTCAATAAATCCAAAATTTTTAGAATCACGAATCGTTTTTACCCAGCCAGAAACTTGTACCAATTTTCCTTCATAATTTTTGGTATTTCTATATAATTCTTTTACTAAAACATCATTCATAAAAAATGCATTCCTTTCAAAATTTTACTTTTATTACATTATGCTACTTATTATATAAAAAAATACGGAGAAATTCAATGTTTTATAAAAAATAAGTCAATAAAAAACAAAACCTCTCAATCAATTTGATTGAGAGGTTTTGAAAGTATTCTCTATAAAAGAAAATACTTTAAGAGGTAAATCTTGGTACAAAAATGATTGAAGTGCCAGGATAAAATGAAAGGCTACATAGACTGGACGGATTCTCAATAGGGTAGAGACTTTCTGTCTGTACGACATAGCCTTTCTCTCTGAAAGCATCTGCTAATACGGCATACAATTGCCACACCAAAAAAGCACACCTGTACTTTTTGACGAGTTCAGAATTGATGTTTTGATCAGTATACGAAAAAAATGGACTTGAAACATTAGGCTTCTCATCATCAGCAGAATAGAACACACTGTAAATCTCTGCTAATTGGGAACACGCATAAGAAAGATCAGTAGGCTGCTGGTTTACTTTGTCCACAGGCATAATGACGTCGAACATGAATCTTACCTCCTAAAAATAAAAAATAGGGATTTGCCCGAAACGAAGCTATTATAACACTTTTTTATGTAAATGACAAGGTTATTAGTAAAACATTGAGAAAAATAATGTATTTTTAAACGATTATCAATTTTCATCTTGTTAACTTATATGTTACCTCTTGTTTCTAATGTGAATTTGCAGTATAATATAACAAGAAATAAGTGAGGTATGTTTTCACAACTGACATTTTACTAGTTGCCGGATGTGCCTTAAAATTGACAAAATGTCAGTCGATAGAAACGTTCCTGAACTGACAAAAAATAGATAGGAGATAGTAACATGTATAGAAATCACAATTGTGGAGAATTAACAATCAAAAACGTAGGAGAAACAGTAACATTAGCAGGATGGGTACAAAAAATTAGAAATCTAGGAGCCATGATGTTTATTGATTTACGTGATCAATTTGGAACTACTCAAATTGTAGTTTCTGCTGACAATCAAAATATAGATAAAAAAGTGTTAGATAACATTGTAACAGAATGTGTCATTCAAGTAGTAGGAAAAGTGGTAGAGCGTTCTAATAAAAATCCTAAAATGCCAACAGGGGAAATAGAAATAGAGGCACAAAAAATAGGAATATTAGGAAAATGCAAAAATGTTTTACCTTTTGAAATCAATTCTGAAAAAACAGGAGAAGTAAAAGAAGACTTAAGACTAGAATATCGTTTTTTAGATTTAAGAAATGATAAACTTCATCAAACTATTTTACTTCGTAGTGAGGTAATGAAAACACTTCGCAAAAAAATGGATGAATTAGGTTTTACAGAAGTTCAAACACCAATTTTGGCGAATTCTTCACCAGAAGGTGCGAGAGACTATTTAGTACCAAGTAGATTACATCCAGGGGAATTTTATGCTTTACCGCAAGCACCACAACAATTTAAACAACTACTAATGGTTTCTGGGTTTGATAAATATTATCAAATTGCTCCATGTTTTCGCGATGAAGACCCAAGAGCAGACAGAGCACCAGGGGAGTTTTATCAATTAGATTTTGAAATGAGTTTTGCAGAGCAAGAAGATGTATTAAAAGTATTAGAAGAAATTTTTACTACTGTTTTTAAAACTCATACAAATTGGAAAGTAGATGAAGCACCTTTTATTAAAATTCCATATTTAGAAGCAATGGAAAAGTATGGAGTAGATAAACCAGACTTAAGAAATCCATTAATCATTCAAGATGTAACAGATATTTTTGAAAAAGTGGAATTTAATGCTTTTAAAGGAAAAACAGTAAAAGCAATTGGGGTACCAGAAGGAGCAAACCAAGGTAGAAAATTCTTTGATAGTATGACAGAATTTGCAGTGGATGAAACAGGTGCCAAAGGCCTTGCTTGGGTAAAAGTAGACAGTGAAAATGTATTATCCGGTGGAATTGCCAAATTTATAACACCAGAAGTTCAAAAACAATTAGAAGAAAAAATTGGTTTAAAACCAAATTGTGCTGCTTTCTTTATGGCAGATGAATTCAAAACAGTTCAAAAAATTGCAGGAGCTGTTCGTATTGAATTAGGAAATAGACTAGATTTATTAGAAAAAAATGTGTATCGTTTATGCTATATTGTAGATTTCCCAATGTATGAATTATCAGACGAAGGAACGATTGACTTTAATCATAACCCATTCTCTATGCCACAGGGGGGAATAGAAGCTTTAACAACTAAAGATCCATTAGAAATTTTAGCATATCAATATGATGTGGTATGTAATGGATATGAAGTAGCATCAGGTGCAGTAAGAAATCATGATCCAGAATTAATGGTAAAAGCATTTGAAATTGCAGGCTATAGCGAGCAAGAAGTAGAAACCAGATTTGGTGCTTTATATAATGCATTCCAATATGGAACACCACCGCATGCAGGTGCTGCACCAGGATTAGACAGAATGGTAATGTTAGTAGCAGATAGCAAAAATATTCGTGAAGTAATTGCATTTCCAAAAAATAAAAAGGCAAGGGATTTATTAATGAGAGCACCAAGCAAAGTTTCTCAAAAACAATTAGATGATGTGCATATTCAAATTGTAGAAAAGAAAGAAGAATAAAAATAATAAAGGATATATAGAATGAATGATGAAAAAAATGTAATCAAAGAGATGAGACAAGAAAAAAGCAAAAAAGTTTTACTAGGAATGAGTGGAGGAGTGGATAGTTCTGTAGCAGCCATATTACTTCAAAATCAAGGTTATGAGGTAGTTGGTGCAACTATGGTGTTATGGAATAATCCAAATTCTAACACAGTAGAAGATGCAAAAAAAGTATGTGATAAATTAGGAATAGAACATATTGTCATTCATTGTGAAGACGAATTTCAAAACCGTGTGATTGATGATTTCATTTGTTGCTATGAGTGTGCGAAAACTCCCAATCCATGTGTGGAGTGTAATAAATATTTGAAATTTGGTGTATTCTTTGAAAAAGCACAAGAACTTGGCTGTGACTATATTGCCACAGGTCATTATGCAAAAATAGAATGGAGCGAAAAATATGGGCAATATGTATTAAAAAAAGCAGATGCAGAAGCAAAAGATCAATCCTATTTTTTATATGGAATCAAACCAGAAGCATTGGAAAAAGTACTTTTTCCGCTTAGTAATTATACTGATAAAAAAGAAACTAGAAAAATAGCAGAAGAATATGATTTGCCAGTAGCACAGAAGAAAGATAGCCAAGAGG
>CALXQF010000104.1 GCA_944390505.1 uncultured Clostridia bacterium
CATGCTGAAATTACAGTTATTAGAGATGCTTGCCAAAAATTAAATACATATGATTTATCAGATTATATTTTATACACTTCTTGTGAACCATGCCCTATGTGTTTATCAGCTATTATTTGGGCAAATATCAAACAAGTGTATTATGGTTGTACCAAACAAGATGCAGGAAAAATTGGATTTAGAGATGATATGATATATGAATATTTAAAAGGAAACAATCAAGATATCATTTACTTAAAACAAATAAATAGAGACGAATGTATTACTTTATTTCAGGACTATGAGAAAAATAATAAAGTGATTTATTAAGAAAATATTATTTAAAGGAAGGAAAAAAGAAGTGTCAAAAAATATCATCATAAAGGCTGTTCAACATTTTAATTTAATCACAAGACATAAATGGAAAGTTCTGAAATTATGTTGCAAAGCAGAAATTCCATATCAGTATACAGTTGAAATGATTTGTGACTATTTAGCTGCAAGCCTCATCTACAATGGGAAGAATTGGACAAAGGACAAGCCTCTACAATATTGGAATAAAACAAAAGCAACTGTACCAATGAACTCTCAAAATAAAGCAATGCTTACAGATGTTTTTGAACAGGTAAATAAACAAGGAATAAAAAAGACAATTACAAAATCAAACTTAAAGAATTTATATCATCAATATTGTGAACCAGTGGAAAAAATAAAACTATAATCCAATAGCTTGTGTTGATTTGAAAACTTGCAAAAGATTGAAATATTTATGTAAATACGTTACAATGTAAATGTTGATTTATATTGAAAAATGGAGGTTTACAATAAATAATATATGAAAAAGGAGTTTAATATGAAAAAATATCGTTGTACAATATGTGGCTATATATATGATGAGGCAATTGAAAAGGTGAAATTTGAGGATTTACCGGAAGACTGGAAATGTCCATTATGTGGAGCACCCAAATCTTTATTTCAAGAAGTAGTTGAAGAACAAGAAGTGATAAAAGATAACGTGTTGACTGAGAATAATGAAAAAGAAAGTGATGATTTAAGAGAGTTAACTGATGCTGAAATTTCATTAATTTGTTCTAACTTAGCTAGAGGATGTGAAAAACAATATTTAGAGGAAGAAGAAAAACTCTTTTATGAACTTGCTAAATATTATGAAGAAAAAATACAAAACCAAAAAGGAACACTTGATGATGTAGTAAACAAAATTTCAAAAGACATTGATGAATTGTCTACTGCTATGGATATTGCAGATCAATATCAAGATAGAGGAGCAAAAAGAATTATTACTTGGGCAACAAAAACATCTACCATTACAAAAGTGATTATTGATAATTATCAAAAAAAAGGAATTGAATACTTAAAAAGCACAAGAATTTGGGTATGTGATATATGTGGATTTGTTTATATTGGAGATGTTCCACCAAAGATTTGTCCAATCTGCAAAGTTCCAAGTTTGAAAATATTGGAGGTAAAGTAATATGGAAAATATGCATGCTTATAGAAATCTTAAATTATGTACCAAAGACTGTTTATGTTTATTTGTTTGTCCAGTAGGAGCAACAGATACAGAAAATGGTCAAATAGATTTTGAAAAATGTATTGGTTGTGGAGCATGTAGCCAATCTTGTCCATCTCATGCCATTACAATGATACCGAATAAAATGCCACCACAGCAAAAGAAAGCAAAAGCAGTTGTTGATCAACTATTTAAAATTGCCGACAACAAAATAGAAGAAGTAAAACATTTAGCATATCTATTGGAAGATGCAAAAACAGATGAGGAAAAGCGTTTTTTAAAAGCACTC
Source organism: uncultured Clostridia bacterium (assembly GCA_944390505.1). GTDB lineage: Bacteria > Bacillota > Clostridia > TANB77 > CAG-508 > CAG-273. Next base: position 1,800 of record CALXQF010000104.1, read on the forward strand.
ATCCATTCTAATAAAGTAATAGTAGAAGATATTATGAGAGAGGCAGGATATATGTTACCACAAAGTAGTAATTCCCATAAACTATTAGAATATCTACTTCATCAAGAAAATGACTTAGATAAAGAAATCATTAAAAGATTAATAAATAAACTAGAAATGAATGACTAGTAAATATAAAATGTAACCTTTTATTAAATTACTGGGAGGAAATATGTTTCAATTAGTATCAGATTATAAGCCAACAGGTGATCAACCAAAGGCAATCGAATACCTATCTAATGGAATAAAAGAAGGAAAGAAATTCCAGACCTTACTTGGTGTTACAGGTTCTGGAAAAACTTTTACAATGGCAAATATTATACAGCAAGTGCAAAAGCCAACATTGGTTTTAGCACATAACAAAACATTAGCTGGTCAACTATATAGTGAATTCAAAGAGTTTTTTCCACACAATAATGTAGAATATTTTGTATCATATTATGATTATTATCAACCAGAAGCATATATTCCACAATCAGATACCTATATAGAGAAAGACTCCTCTGTCAATGATGAAATTGATAAATTGCGTCATTCTGCGACAGCTGCGTTATTTGAAACTAGAGACGTTATTATTGTCGCTTCTGTTTCTTGTATTTATGGATTAGGTGATCCAATTGATTATGAGCATTTAACAGTTTCTTTAAGACCAGGAATGAAAATAGAAAGAAATGAAGTATTAAAAAAGCTAATTAATATGCAATATACCAGAAGTGAATTGGACTTTAAAAGAGGAACTTTTAGAGCTAAAGGTGATATTGTAGAAATTTATCCATCTGATGAAAGTGAAACTGCTATAAGAGTGGAATTTTGGGGAGATGAAGTAGAAAAAATATCTGAGATTAATCCTTTAACAGGAAAAGTCATTAGTACCAGACAGCATATTATGATATTTCCAAATTCCCATTATGCAACAACTTCAGAAAAGATGGAGAGAGCAATTGTTACAATTGAACAAGAGTTAGAAGAAAGAGTCAAATATTTTAAAGAAAACAATAAATTAATTGAAGCACAAAGAATAGAAGAAAGAACTAATTTTGATATGGAAATGATGAGAGAAACAGGATTTTGTCAAGGTATTGAAAATTATTCTAGGCATATCAGCGGAAGAGCTCCTGGAAGCGCACCATATACGTTATTTGACTATTTTCCAAAAGACTTTCTTTTATTAATTGATGAATCTCATGCCACTATACCACAAGTACGTGCCATGTATAATGGAGATAGAGCAAGAAAAGAATCTTTAGTAAAATATGGATTTAGGCTTCCTTCTGCATTTGATAATAGACCTTTAAAATTTGAAGAATTTGAGCAAAGAATTAACCAAGTGATTTTTGTTAGTGCTACCCCTGCAGAATATGAAAAAGAACATTCAAAAGAAAATGTAGTAGAACAAATTATTCGTCCAACAGGACTATTAGATCCAAAAGTAGAAGTAAAACCAGTTACCAATCAAATAGATGATTTAATCGAACAAATCAGGGAAAGAGTAGAAAAACATGAAAGAGTATTAGTGACTACTTTAACAAAAAAGATGGCAGAAGATTTAACCTCTTATTTAGCAGAAATTGATATTAAAGTAAGATATATGCATTCTGACATTAAAGCCTTAGAGAGAATGGAAATCATACGTGATTTAAGATTAGGAAAATTTGATGTTTTAGTAGGAATTAACCTATTAAGAGAGGGATTAGATATTCCAGAAGTTTCTTTAGTAGCAATTTTAGATGCAGATAAAGAAGGGTTCTTGCGTTCAGAACGTTCATTAATACAAACAATCGGTCGTGCGGCTAGAAATACAGAAGGCAAAGTTATTATGTATGCAGATGAATTAACAGAAAGCATGGAAAAAGCAATTAGTGAAACCAATAGAAGAAGAAAGATTCAAATGGAATATAATGAAGAACACCATATTACACCACAAACGATTCAAAAATCAATTCGTGATAGTATTAAAGCAAGTTTTGTGGAAGATATACAAGAAGAATACCACTTTGACGAAAATACTGACATGAAAGAGATAATCAATAAATTAACAGAAGAAATGTTAAAATACGCACAAGAGATGGAATTTGAAAAAGCAGCAGAAGTAAGAGATAAAATTAGAGAACTAGAAAAGATGTTGGAGAATTAAAAAATTGGGGCATTAGAGTAATTATTCTAATGCCCCGTAGTTTTTGAAGGCCCGATACATATGTGGTTTGTTTTTTATTGGAATTAAAAGAGAATGTGACAACTCCGCAACAGTTGCAGCATGCTGTGGCTTAACCACTACATTACATGGAAGACCATGAGAGGCTAAATACCTAACCGCTTGTTTTACTTCAGCAGGTTGTCCTTTTAATCCTTTCCGAGCCATTTCTACACTCCTCTCTTTTAGAGTCAGTTATAATCATATTGTATCATAAAATTATGTAAATTTCAACCATTAAAGGTAATTCAGAATAGCAGTGAATAATAGCAAAAAATATTAAGATTTGCAAATTTTTAGAGTAAAGTCAGCTTTAATAAAAAATATTTAATTTACTAGACTTATTGCATGTTAAATATGTAA
>CALXQF010000105.1 GCA_944390505.1 uncultured Clostridia bacterium
TTCATCTTTTAAATATGTGAAAATTTTATAATTTACTAAATTGTTTGTAGGAGGAAACCTTTGCTATTACTGAATTTCAGCTTTTCGTCATAAGAGAATAAAATTGTGACTACTAATGCAATTAGGGTAATACCTTGTTTACTTTTTTGCATATATTTTATGCTTTCTTTTTTGCTCTTTTGCATTTTGCTTTCTCCTTTCTCATTTGTTTTATAACCATATTTATTCTACATTAACCTTGAATCTATTTCAAGTATTTTTTCATATATTTGTAATATTTATTTTTGTTTTTATATTACCTTTCAAAATTTACAATTTCTTTTTTTAGTTTTGCTAGGAAGTCTTTGCAAGACATTTGTCCAATATCTCCATCTTTTCTAGAACGTACTCCTACTGCATTTGCTTCTACTTCTTTGTCTCCTAAAATTAGCATATATGGTACTTTTTGTAATTGTGCTTCACGAATTTTATATCCTATTTTTTCTTGTCTGTCATCTACTTCTACTCGAATTCCATTTTGTGCTAATTCTTTTTGTACTTGTTTTGCATATTCTTTATGTGCATCTGCTATAGGTAATAGCTTTACTTGTACTGGTGCAAGCCAAGTTGGAAATGTTCCTGCAAAATGTTCGATTAAAATTCCTATAAATCTTTCAATACTTCCAAAAATAACTCTATGAAGCATAACAGGTCTATGTTTTTCTCCATCTTCACCAATATAGGTTAAGTCAAATCTTTCTGGCATTTGGAAATCTAATTGAATAGTACCACATTGCCATTCTCTGCCTAAACAATCTTTAATATGGAAGTCAATTTTTGGTCCATAAAATGCTCCATCACCTTCATTAATTTGGTATTCCATGTGTTCATCTTCTAAAGCTTTTCTTAATGCATTTTCTGCCATCTCCCAATCTTCATCTGATCCCATAGAATCTTCTGGTCTTGTAGAAAGTTCTACTGTATAAGTAAATCCGAAAATGCTATATACTTCATTAATTAAATGCATTAAATTAATAATTTCAGACTCTATTTGACTTGGTAAGCAGAAAAGGTGAGCATCATCTTGTGTAAAACATCTTACTCTAAATAGTCCATTTAATTCTCCTGATTTTTCATGTCTATGCACTAATCCAAGTTCTCCTAGACGAATTGGAAATTCTCTATATGAATGCATTTTACTTTTATATACTAACATTCCTCCTGGGCAATTCATTGGTTTTAAAGCATAATCTTGTTCATCAATTTTTGTAGTATACATATTGTCTTTATAGTGGTCCCAGTGACCAGAACGGTGCCATAATTCTTCATTTAAAATCACTGGTGTTTTAATTTCTTGATAACCATTTGCTACGTGTTTCTTTCTCCAAAAGTCTTCTAATATATTACGAAGTACCATTCCTTTTGGCAAGAAAAATGGAAATCCTGGTCCTTCTGGTGCAATCATAAATAATTCTAGTTCTTTTCCTAATTTTTTATGGTCTCTTTTTTTAGCTTCTTCTAACATATTTAAATATTCTTCTAGCATACTTGCTTTAGGGAAAGAAATACCATAAATTCTTTGCAAAGTTTGTTTTGCTTCGTCTCCTCTCCAATAAGATGAAGAAGAACTAAGTAGCTTAAATGCTTTAATACTTCCTGTACTCATAATATGTGGTCCTGCACAAAGTTCTTTGAACTCTCCTTGGTCATAAAAACTAATTTCTTCTCCTTCTGGCAATTCTTCAATTAATTCTACTTTATATGGTTCTTTTCTATCTTTCATTAATTGAATGGCTTCATCTCTTGGGAGTGTATATCTTGTAAGTACTAGGTTTTCTTTGATAATTTTTTTCATTTCTTCTTCTATTTTAGCCAAATCATCTTCTGTAAATGGTTTTTCCACATCAAAATCATAATAAAACCCATTACTAATAGAAGGTCCTATTGTTAGTTTGGCATTATCTCCATAAATTCTTTTAACAGCTTGTGCCATAATATGAGAAGTAGTATGCCAATAAGCCTTTTTACCATCTTCATCATCAAAAGTTAAGATTTCTAATTTACAATCTTTTTGTAATGGAGTACGTAAATCTTTCACTTCTCCATTTACTTTTCCTGCCATTGCATTTCTAGCTAGTCCTTCGCTAATTTGTTTTGCTACTTCTAAAATAGAACTACCTTCTTTTACATCTATTTTAGAGCCATCTTTTAATTCTACTTTTAACATATATTTTCCTCCTTTAAATTTATTATTAGTTTTTTTGCCAGTGTCAGTTCTGGGACGTTCCTATGACTGACATTTCGTCAGTTTTAGGTACGTCCCCCAAGTGACAAATTGTCAGTCAAGGGACACACCTATGTTTTCTATCATGCTATAAATCAACAAAACAAAAAGCACTGCTAAAGTTTGTTACTTTAGGAGTGCTTTTATTTACACGGTTCCATCCCATGATTTTACTTAATTAATATCTTTAACGCAGATGTTACGTCTAGTTTTTGCTAGAAACAATGAGGTAGTTTTTCAAATCGGTTTATTAAGATTAGCTTTCAGCCTATGACTAATCATCTCTTTTAATCACTTTGATTTTACTTTGTCTCATTTTCGTTTTTATTATTATATTAGTTTGATAAGAATTATTATAGACAGTTTGTTATAAAAAGTCAATATACTTGCATCATATTTTAGCATTTATGCAGTCTCGCTTTTCTTTGCAGTAGTCTGCCTTTTTGGCTTTACTGTTTTTTGAGTTGGCACTTCTCTATTATTGTTAATAATAATATTAGGTGCTTCTCCATTTTCAACAGTACCCTTTGTGATAATACATTTTTCAATTTTAGGGTTAGATGGAATTTCAAACATCACATCCCTCATAATTTCTTCTATAATAGAACGCAATCCTCTAGCACCTGTTTTTCTTTCTATTGCTTTATCTACAATGCTTTCTAACGCTTCTTTTTCAAACTCTAATTCTACATTATCTAGTTTGAATAATTTTTGATATTGTTTTACTAATGCATTTTTTGGTTTTGTAACAATATCAATTAAAGCTTTTCTATCTAATTCCTGCAATGTTGCAATAATTGGTAATCTTCCCACAAATTCTGGAATTAAGCCAAATTTTAATAAATCTTGTGGTAATAGTTGTTCAAATACTTTATATTTGTCAATATCTTTGTTACTTTCAATCACAGCCCCAAAACCAATCGATTTTTTACCAATTCTATCTTTGACAATTTTTTCTAGACCTTCAAAAGCTCCACCACAAATAAATAAAATATTTTCTGTATTAATTTGAATGAATTCTTGGTGTGGATGCTTTCTACCACCTTGCGTTGGAACAGATGCAACTGTGCCTTCTACAATTTTTAATAATGCTTGTTGTACACCTTCTCCACTAACATCTCTAGTAATAGATGGATTTTCTGATTTTCTAGAGATTTTATCGATTTCATCAATATAGATAATTCCTTTTTCTGCTTTTTCTACATCATAGTCTGCTGCTTGGATAAGTTTTAGTAAAATATTTTCTACATCTTCTCCTACATATCCTGCTTCTGTTAATGTAGTAGCATCAGCAATTGCAAAAGGAACTTTTAGAATTTTTGCTAATGTTTGTGCTAATAATGTTTTTCCACATCCTGTTGGTCCTAGTAGAAGAACATTACTTTTTTGAATTTCTACATCGTCATCTTTTTCATCTTGATTTTGAATTCTTTTGTAATGGTTATATACAGCTACTGATAAAGTCTTTTTGGCTTCTTCTTGCCCGATTACATAAGAATCTAATATTTGTTTAATTTCTGCTGGAGTCGGCAGTTTTTCTTTTGTTTTGGTTGTATAAGTGATTTCTGAATCATCATAAATTTCATCTTCTAAAATATGGTTACATACCTTAATACATTCATCACAAATATATACTCCTGGACCAGCGACAATTCTGTTTACTGCCTCTTGTGATTTTCCACAAAAAGAACATTTTACACTTTTATTTTTATTATTTGCCATCCGTTTTATAAACTCCTTTTTTTTAAGCTCTTTTTTTCATAATTCCATCGATAAGTCCATATTTTAATGCTTCTTCTGCTGTCATATAGTTGTCTCTTTCTGTATCTTTATTAATAACATCTAATGGTTGACCTGTTCTTTCACTTAAAAACTTATTTAATTTTTCTCTGGTTTTTACCATATGGTCTGCATGAATTTTAATTTCAGTGGTTTGACCAGATAGTCCGCCACCACCGATTAATGGTTGATGAATTAAGATTTCTGCATTTGGTGTAGCAAACCTTTTTCCTTTTTCTCCTGCTGCTAAAAGCACAGCTCCCATACTTGCTGCCATAC